>JAJONK010000598.1 GCA_021323355.1 Deltaproteobacteria bacterium | reverse complement strand
CCTTAGCCGAAAGTTGCGGCGCGTCGGCCGGCACCAAAACCGCCGAGTGATGCGTGTCCAGAATCAACCGGATTCTGGCAAAACGCCCCGGCCAAAAAAGCCGGTCTTTGTTTTCGAGAGTCGCGCGTAATTTAACAGTGCCGGTTCCTTCTTGCACCGAATTGTCGAGAAAGGTCAGCTTTCCTTCGCGCGCTTTAGTCCTTTCGTCCGCAAGCCGAACCTCCGCGTGCAAGGCGCGACGCGCCATATTACGCTGTACTTCGGTAAGATCGCTCTCGGGAATCGTAAAATCGGCGTAGATCGGATCCAGCCTTTGGATCACCAAAAGAGGGCTATTGCCCGGCGTCACCACATTACCGAGATCCACCAATCGCTGCCCGGCGCGCCCATCGATCGGCGAGCGGATCGTGCAATATTCTAGATTCAAGCGAGCCGTTTCCACCGCCGCGCGATTCTGCCGCAAATGGGCTTCAGCCACTTCCACGGCGTTTTTCTTGGCATCAAAGTCTTGCCGCGAAACCGCGCGAGGATCGCTAACGCTTTCAACCCGGGCGAAGTTCGTTTTCGTCAGGTTCAAGGCCGCCTGCGCTTGGGCGACATTGGCTTCAGCTTGATTGAGTTGCGCTTGATACGGACGTGGGTCGATGGTGAACAGCACCTCCCCGCCCTTAACATCCGCGCCGTCAGCAAAATGGATTTTCGTCACTCGTCCCGATACCTGCGGCTGGATCGAAACCACCTCTCGGGCGACGATCTTGCCGACAGCATCTATATAGACCGGCACGTCTTGAGTCAGCGCGACTGCCACGGACACCGGCGCGGGCGGTCGCTCGAACGAGGCGGGCGCTTTCTTATCACATCCGGCCAACAATACGGTCAATAGGAGACCCAAAGCCTGAATGACTTTAAAAGGCCGCCCACCGCCCTGCGTCAGCGCCAATCTACTCATCGATTATGCCACAAGACGCTCAGGAGCAGCTTGGGAAGCCCGCTGCTTCTTCCTTGTTGCTGCTCGGGTGTGCTCCTCCCAAGCTTTCAGGCCGCGACGGATGTATCCCGGATCGAGTCCCAGCGAGGAGCAGACTGAGTTAAACGAAAAAACGTGCTCAAAGCCGTCGGTGAAAAGCCACTCGCGGGCTTCGTTCAGCAGCGCGCGCTTTTTGCCGCTCTCGGCAAAGATATTGTCCTGAAAAGAGCGCACTCCATCCTCCAATACCGCCAGCAGCAAGGCTTTCTCCGGCTCCAACGGAATTCTTCTCCGGTAGTTCGCGAAGTACTCGTCCGACATTAAAGTGTCGGGCTGGAACAACGGGCTCAACCGGTCCTCTGCACCGAAGCTTTTCTCTTGTTGTTCTTCTTCTATATGGATCTTTTTTAGTTTCATTTTCTTTAGGTCCATTCTACTCTCACATTAAGGTGAGCTTCTACTCACCACGCTAATTTAACCACCCAGTAGAGATAACGCTTTGGGGTTGTAATGACGTTTGATTGCTTCTTCTCCCAAACCTACCCCCCGAAGCGCAAACCACGTCGCCTGCTCGACCAGCGCATCCTTGGACACGTTGTAATCGATAGCCGGCACTTTGGGATGGAGGTGCAGCATCAACGAGAACCCAATGTGGTGCACAAACCAAACCCGCAAATCTCGGCGCAACCGGGTCTCGCCGATATCTCCAGTCTTGACCGCTTCCTTCACGCAAGCCTCGAACTTGGCGACCCACGCGCTGGCAAATTTCTTGTGTGTCAACCGAACCAAAGCTCCGTCCTCAAGCAGGCTGCGTACCAGCAGACAGTTCAGCGCCGCTTTGTGCGGATCGCCCGGACGCTGCAGCACGTAGTGGGAGATGGTGAAATAAACCATCAAAACCAACGTTGAAGTCGACGGCTCAAGCGCCAAGATCCGCTTGAACTGCGCAAACGCCGGCCCTTTGGCGCAGGCATCCAACATCGCCGCATAAAGAGATTCTTTGCTGGGAAAATGCTTGTAGAGCAGCAGCATCGACAATCGCTTGCTTTCTCTGATCAGCCGACAACCGTGCGACATTTCCCATACCGGTTAGTTAGCATTTACTAACTGTCTGTGTCAAGTTTTCCTTAAGTGTCGCCAGTAGATGCCAGCTAAAATTTCGCTGATTATGACGCCAAAAAACTTCTCTCATCCGACAAGTTCCCGAGCGAGCGCTCGGCCGGGTCTCTAGGATTGCTTCAAAGACATTCGCACAAACAAACCAGGAGCGCCAAAACTCTCATTGGGTTGACAGGGCTTTTGAACCATACTAGAGCTGGCCAATAGGTTGCTGCCGATTTGCCCGCAATCGCCCAATGATTTGTTGAGTTCAAATCCAATAATTTAGGTCGTCCGTAAGAGTTTCAGATGACGCGACACTAGTATAAAGCGTTGATCACGGCGACGTTGGTCGGATGAAGGAGATCTTAAATGGCTTTACGCATTAACGATTCTGAATATTACGCAATCGACGCCCATTCTCACTTGGGGCGGCGCAAAACCCCGTTGGGCCACGGAGTGGCGAGTTTTCTTGGCGATGATTTAGTCCGCAATCTCGACGAAGCAGGCCTCGATTGTGCGGTGGCGTTTCCTCTGGGAGCTTCATACACGGACTATTCAGAGGCAAACCAAATCATGGCGGAGGAAATGGCCAAGCATCCCAAACGTATAATTAGTTTCTGCAGGATCAATCCTAATTTTGGCCCGCAGGCTTCGGCGGATGCGCTGGAGCATTGCCTGGGAAATCTCAAACTGAAGGGAATAAAACTCCACCCGGAGATCGAGTTCTTCGATCCCAACGAAGCGGAGTTAATGGAGCCGATTTATGCTGCGGCTCGGCGCTATCATGTGCCGATTATTTTCCATACCGGA
>JAJONK010000101.1 GCA_021323355.1 Deltaproteobacteria bacterium | reverse complement strand
GCGACGAATTCGGCGCGCATGGCGACGTCTTCCTTAAGAATTTCGTCGGATACCCAGCCCTCCGACGTCAAAACCGGCAAGGTCGAGTCATAGTCGATTTCGTTGAACTCACTTTTGCGTCCAGTATATT
Source organism: Deltaproteobacteria bacterium (assembly GCA_021323355.1). Lineage (GTDB taxonomy): Bacteria > Desulfobacterota > Binatia > UBA9968 > UBA9968 > WHTF01. The sequence continues at coordinate 7,865 of JAJONK010000101.1, read as the reverse complement.
TTCCAAGTATCGAAATCGTCTGCTCGCGGTAGCGGCGCGCGTATTCACGGCCTTTGATGACCGCGCGCAAAAATCGCTCGACCAGACTGGGTTGGCGCACCATGAGTCGAGTCGAAACGGCCAGGCCGACATAGGCAAAACGGATCTCCTTCTCCGTGTCGCCGAGCATATGTCCTTTGGGTTGCTTTAGTTGGGCAAAATCGCCAGCCCCCAGGGGTACGGCATCGACAGTGCCGGCTTGCAGCGCGGCCAATCGGGTGCCGCCGAAGCCCACAGGAATGTATGCAACGGCATTGGCATCGATCCCATACTTGCGCAGCAGCAACCGCACCGAAAGCTCCTGCGTGTCGCCGCGGCTGGTGACCCCAACCTTTTTACCGACTAGATCACTGAGGTTTTTGATCTCAGGCTGCGCGGACCAAAGTTGATAGCCGGGCCGATCGATATTGGTGTAGACGACTTTGATCTCGGCGCCGCGCAGCATGGCGCTGAGCGCCGAGCCGGCCGATGTGCTGAAGTGCAGATCGCCCGCCATCAGCGCCTGAGTAGCGATGCCACCGCCGGCGCGGATCATTTCCACCGTGAGACCTTCTTCGCGGTGGTATCCCTTTTCCATGGCGACGAACTCGTCCATGTAACTGCCGGTAACGGCGGCGACGGAGAATCGGACTTTTGCTTCTGCGGCTACTGCGACTGTGGCAGGGCAGTACATGGCCAACGTGCCGCAAAGAACGCCGATGAGGACGAACAGCCTCTTGATCATGACAGTCACGCCGCTAACAAATTCCGGTCAGATATCGGCCCGGTTGGCGAACCGCGCCACCTCGCCGAAATGCATTGGCCGCTTGGCGATGATGCCAATCTGAATTCGGTTGCCGAAGGGATCGTAACCATAGGCGGTGTTAGCGTCCGGTTCATGCCAGGGAATCAGATTTGGATCCGGGCCCCAGTAGGTTTCCTTGCGGTTGAAACGTTCGAGAATTGTCGGATAACTCGCTTCGCTCCCGCGCAGGTCGATGTGCGGCCCTTTAAAACACTGTGTGCTGCGCTCGGCGACTTGAGCGACTTTGCGCACGATAAACAGTTGTCCCGATTTCGCCGCGGTCAAGGTCAACTGGTCTTCGCCCGGCACCTGCTCCGCCTCGACCATGCCGAAAGTGTTCTTGTACCAGGATCGCGCCAGATCGAGATCGGTGGCTTCGATCCGCACATGGCTGATCCGGCGGAGCGGAACCGGACCTTGCTGCGGCGCCCTTTCTGAAGGGTCGCTTCGGATACAAAGCTCCACGGTGTTGCCGTCGGGATCGATTACGAACAGCGACTCTTTGATCGGGCTCGACGCCGGATAGGCGGCGATCCGCTCCCAGCGTAGTTTTTGTTTCTCGGCTTCGTCAGCGGCGGCTAAAAGGTTCTCTGCCGCGACTTCGAATCCCCACACCACCCCTTCGAGCTTGCGCGCCGGTGTCGGCGACAAGCGGAAATCCTGCAACGCCAGCCCGAATCCTGAGTGATTGGCAATGGTAAAAAAAATAATCATCGGCACTTCGCGGTTGAGGCCGCGGCCGTTTAAGTTGGCGTGAAAGCCGAGGCGCGCGCCCATAAACGACGACCAAAAACGATATGCCCGCCCAAGATCGTTCGAGGGTAACACGCCATGATCGATGCGTTCCAAACTGGCTTCGGTAGGTTCATTCTGCATATTGGACTCCCTATTGGGCGTGTATATCGTAGCACTGGCGGACTGACAAGCTGGCAACAAGTAGGCTCCTTGACATCGACGCGATGCATCGCCTAACGTCTGGTTGATCATTTGGATCCGGCGACCGCCCCCATCGCGTGGAAACAAAATGCGATGACGATTAACCGTGGCGCACGATCCGAAGTCGGTTGAGAACTTTCTTGGAGGTTATCTTATGGGTAAAAAAATCCGCGAGTTCATGACGCACCGGGAGCCGCCGGAGCATATCTGGATGGAACGGGAAGAAAGCGCGGTCATCGGCACCGCCCGCATGGGGCAGAGAATGATCCCCAAGATCCTGCCTTTCGATTTGCTGCGCAGCACACCGCTCAGCGGCAATCGCGCCCGCGCGATGGTTTTCGAGGGCACCAGTTTACGCATCGCGACGGAGTACATCGCCGGGCGCGAAGCGCAACTCACTCGCGCCGCGGACCATGACGTCATCTACTTGCAGTTTTCCGGCCGCTCGAGCATCGAAAGCGAATCGGGGATCGTCGAAATTAACCCAGGTGAAATCGCGCTTGTGCCCGCGGCGATTTCGCACCGCTCGGTCGGCTCGGATGAGTGTCTGCGCGTGCGCGTGGCGACCCAGGAGTTCGTGACCGAAGGCGTCGATCCGGAAAAACCGGTGATGCAAAGAGGCTTCACTGTGCGCGCGTCCGAGCCAATTACCGTCAACGGGCACGCGGGCGACGGCGGCGATGCCGGGCCGGTTTTGGAACATATTAGCTTTTGGGATCCGCAATCGGATCTCTGGGTCGAGCGCGACGTATCAGCGCTGATCGGCTGTAAACGGGACGGCGGCCGCATCGTGCGAAAATTGAGCGCATTCAATTATTTTACCGGCATGACCGGCAAGGGCGGCGCCCGCGCGCCAGTGCTTTATAACGGCAAAGAGTTCCGCGTCGATGTCTACAATCTCGAAGAAGAGCAGAACGGCTTTCATCGCGGCTGCGACGAAGATGAGATCTGGTTTCAGTTTCGCGGCCACTCGCTGAATCATACGGAATGGGGCGCGCTCGACCTCGACCCAGGGCAGATGACCTATATTCCGCGCGGTGTGGCGCATCGCATCACCGGCAGCCCCGGCTTTCTGCGCATGGTGCTCTACAGCCGCAAGCTGGTTCACCCGAAAGCTTTCAACAACATCTCGGAACGGGAGACGCGGTTCGATGTGCAGTGATGCGAGCGGCTTCACGCCGCGTCGATCGCGATCAACCATTGAACGAAATTAAATCGTCATTGGGATTATTCCACCGTGGAACCACTTCGCCTCACGTTATCCTGCAACGAGTACGATAGGACGCGCTTCCTTGTCGACGGCACGGTGCAAGCCGAAGGAATTCAGTTGAATATTGTCTCTCTGCCGTCCGAGGAGCGCCACCGGCGCTTTGCGCGCGACCTGGAATTTGACGTATGCGAGCTTCAGATGGGCGTGTTTCTCGGTTGGATGGCGCGTGGCGCGCCCTTCAGCGCCATCCCGATTTTTCCGCACCGCAAGTTTTGCCACGGCAATCTGCTCATCCACGCCGCAAGCGGCATTCAACGGCCCGACGACCTCGCCGGAAAAACTATCGGTATGCGCGCCCACTTCAATCCGGTGTCGCTGTGGATGCGCGGCGTGTTACAGGATGAGTACGGCGTGCCGGCACGCTCGCTCAAGATTCGCACCAACCAGCAGGAGCAGGTTCCCGGTTGGCAGCCGCCTGAATGGATGGCGATCGAGCGCCTGCCGAAGGGAAAAAAAATCGAAGACGTCCTGCCGGACGGTGAAATTCACGCGTGCATGCTGCCGGAGATCGCACCCAGGCATTTTGCCATTTCCGGCGTGCGCCGCCTCTGGCCGAACTTCCGTGAGGTCGAAAAAGAATATTATCGGCGCACCAAGATTTTTCCGATTCGCCATGTCGTGGTAGTGAAAAACTCGGTGCTGGAGCGCCATCCCTGGGCGGCGCGCAGCCTCGTCGAGGCTTTTACCAAGGCCAAGGAGATTGGCATCAAGCACGTAAGCGATACACGGCGATCCTTTCTCGCCTGGTACGGCGCCGAGCTGGAGGAAGAGCGGGAACTATTCGGCGGCGACGCCTGGCCCTACAACATCAACGATAATCGTCAGGTGCTGGAGACCATGGCGCGCTATGCGGAGATGGTGGGAATCACAGAGCGCAAACTCGGAATTAGCGAGATGTTCGCCGAGAGCATGTTAGCGGATGAATAGGAATGACGGGTAACATTACTCGTTCGAGTCGGCGCCGGCCCGTGCCCATTCCGGCCGGTAGCGGTCGTCGGTAACACCGGCGACGGTGTAGCCGCCATCGACATAGAGAATCGTTCCGGTGATGTAACTGGCGCCGTCGGAGGCGAGAAATACACAGGGTTCGACCATGTCTTCCGGAGTTTCCGTACGGCCTAGCGGCAGCCGCCGCACTCGTTCCAATACTCCCGCACTATAGGGTTTGCGCGCAGTGTTGCCGCGCGCTACCGCATTGACGTTGATACCGTAAAATCCCAACGCATGCGCCGCCGCGCGGGTAAGACCGTTGACCGCGCCGCGATCGGCGGCCCACGACGCCGCCTGGCCGGGGCCGAGCACGCCGACGATAGAACTTAAATTGATAATCTTGCCGTAGCGTTGTTTAACCATCTGCCGGGCGACTGCCTGGCAGGTGAGAAAGTAACTTTTTACGCCCCGGCTAAGCGAATCATCGAAATCTTCTTCCTTGAAATCGAGAAACTCCTGGTTGTGCGAAGCCATTGTGGTATTGACGAGGATATCGATACGGCCGAAGGCGCCGATCGCTTGGCCAACCATCGCTTCGATGTCGTCCCTCTGACGCAGGTCAATAGCGATTGCCAGCGCGCGCCGGCCTTTTTGTCGTACCTTTTCCGCCGCTTTTTCCGCGTCCGCCTGTTTGAAATCGACACAGACGACATCACAGCCTGCAGCGGCAAATCCCGGCACGATGGCCGAACCGAACTCGCCGCTGCATCCCGTGATGATGGCTATCTTTCCTTCAAGCTTCATGATTTACCGAACAGGGTGCCAACCGGCAGCCTTGAGTTGGGCATAGTTTTTTCTCGTGATGTCGTAATCGAAGGCCGCCGAGATATCCGGCACTTTAGCGGCTTTCGTAAGCTCGGATCGAGTGGCCACTTCCTGCCTGAGCACGTCGTCGGGCAGAGATCCATCATCGGTCATGGCCGCCTTGGTCACTTCATAGTCGACCTTGATCGCCTCGATGGGAGTGGGATCCCGCTTCGTTATAAGGCTTATGGTCTCTTCGCGATAACGACGCGCGAACTCTCGACCTTTGGCTAACCCGCGCAGGAATCGTTCGACGAGCTGAGGGTTTTCAGCCAGGATTTTGTTTGATGTCGCAACGCCGTTCCAGACCAGTTGGATCTCTTTTCCCAAGTCGGCCAAGACGTTGTGTTTTTGGTCTTTCATCAGGACCACGTCGCGCATCGCCAGCGGCGAGGCGTCGATGGCGCCGGAACGCAGCGCCGGAAAACGGACTTCGTTGCGCCCCACCGTGATGAACAATACGGAGGAAGGATTGACGCCCATTTTTTTGAGATAGAGAATCGTCGCTAGATGGCCGGTATCGCCGAAACTGTTGATGGCGATTTTTTTTCCGATCAAGTCTTTCGCCGAAGTGATCTCCGATTTTATCGACACCAGGGTGTAGCTCGGCCTGGAAAGATTCGTATAAACGACTTTTACCGGGCCGCCGCGCACGGCGGCGCTCACCGCCGAGCTGGCGGAGCTGCTGAAATGAAACTGGCCGGAAAGCAGGCCCGGAGTCGCAACACCGCCCGGAGCGCGAATGACCTCGACATTTAGCCCCTCCTCTTTCAGATAACCTCGGTCCATCGCGACAATGTGGTCCATGTAAGCCGGGCTAAGCGTCGCATACGACACGCGAATGGTGTCCTGCGCGATGGCGACTGTTGATGTCGTGAACAGGAAAAAAAGCATAGCCGAAGCTCGCGCCCCAAAAATGACATTTGGAAAAAAGGAGTTCATTTAATTTTCCCCGATTCCCGAGATCGGCTGTCCCGCGAGTTTTGCGCGCTCGATATATTCGTCGGCTAGGCGCAGTGGATTTTTGCTGTAGAGGATGATTCGTACCGTCGCCATGTCACCGATATTTCGATGTGGGGTTCCCGGCGGAATCAACAAAAAATCGCCGGTCTCGAGCATATATTCTCCGTGATTCGTAATCGTCGCGCGCCGTCCCGACAATTGAAAAGCGACCTCATCCTGGCCGAATCCGCGGTGATAAATTCTCTGGGCATCGGAGCGGTAGGTGGTTTCGATCATCATCTCGGCGTTTTCCACCAGCTCAAAGTGCTTGCCGCCCGATCCCCCTTCTGCGACTTGATCGAGCACCGTTCCCGGTTGGAGCAAGGTGCACTCTTTGGTCGACACGATGCTCTCCTTGACCGGATAGCCTTGGGCGATTTGAACCGGATTGCGAGTGTAGACGCTCAGCCGTGTCGTCGGGCCGCCGCCGAAATTTTCGTGACCGATATGGGGCGGCACGACAAGCACGTCGCCTTCAGTCAATTCATAATCGCCTTCTGAGGTTCTGGTCACCCTTTTATTCTGCACCTGAATCTGCGTTTCGTAAAAACCGACGGGCCTGCGTCCATCTTCCTCTTTGCTTGCACGGCAGTACATCAACTCGATCTTCACGTCATCATTGACGAAAATTGGGACTTGTCGAGTATCGCCATCGCCGGGAAGATCCTTTTCAAGAATACTCAGCGGTTTAATTAACTGGCAGGGCCTGTCAAACTTTTCTTTACAGCCGATGATGTCAATCTCCTCATCGACTTCCTTCCATACTCGCTCCGTCTTTGGGCCGACATTGCCGATAAATGAAAGCGTATTCACTTCTCTGAACTTCGTTCCCATATGATTCTCCCCGGAGAGATTACTGCTGTCCTCGCGGGATATCGAATCTGCCCCAACTTCGGCCCCATACCGGACGAAAACTGTCCTCCGTCACCGCAGCATTCGAGTAGCCGGCATCGACGTAGAGACTCTCGCCACAAACAAAATTCGAATCGCCGGTCGCCAAAAAGATCGCCGCGCCGACGAGATCCTCGGGTTTACCCAAGCGCCCTAGGGGAATGCGGCGCAACCGCTCTGCCGCCTCCTCAGCGGTCAGTGAAATAAAATTCATCGGCCCGTAAACGAGCGCATTGACATTGACGCCGTAAAATCCCAGTGCCTGAGCGATCGCCCGTGTCATCGCATCGACGCTCGAATAAGCAGCGCTATTGCCGGCCGATTCGCCGGAAGCCACGCGCGCGTCTGTGGTCAGGAGATTGATGATTTTCCCCGAGCGTTGCTCAGCCATCCGGCGCCCAACGGCCTGACAAGCGAGGAAGTAGGCTTTCGGACCGCGCTGGAGACACCGGTTGAACGACTCTTCGGTAAAGTCCAAGAAATCGCCTTCGTGCGTAACGCCGGAGCAATTGAGCAGCACATCGATACGTCCAAACTCGCCAACGGCGCGGCTGACGGCTTCGTCCACCTGCGTCCTTTTTGTCACGTCGCATTGAAACGCCGATGCTCGTCCGTTCAGAGACTGAATGTGCGCCACCAACACTTCTGCTTTGCCGGCATCCTCGTCGACGATAAAACAGTCTGCTCCTTGGCCGGCGAAGCCCGTAACGATTGCTTCAGCGCATGGATGTTGCGCACTTGTAATAAAAACGGTTTTGTTGAGCAATCGCATTGTAAGTGACGCGCTAGATTAGAAGGACACCCGTCTCTTATAAAAACCGGATGCCAGTGTCAACGAGGCGGCAAGATCACGCGAGGCAGAAGTCGGCAAGCGAGTATTCTATCTCGGTCCATCACCGCGACCGACTTCCCGGCTATTTAGTTCTTAGAATATTTTTAACCTGATTCACCACGTCCGGCGGTTGCACCATAGTGCGCTCGGCTAAACTCTGTAACTCCTCCCCTGAAACCGGTTCGATCACCCATTCGCCTTTCTGTGCCTCGGCAATGAGCTCGGGATCTCTCAGCACGCGAGCATGGGATCTGATCCAATTTCAGCGTTGCCTTACACTCCTCGGGATGTAAGGAGTAATCGATGAGATTTCTCAG
>JAJONK010000597.1 GCA_021323355.1 Deltaproteobacteria bacterium | reverse complement strand
CTTCCTGAGTTTTTGCCGAGACCGGAGCAAAGACGGTATCGCCGCCCCAGTCTTCCGACACCAGACCATGTTCGGAAAGTCCCCGCTTCACACGCTCCAGATCTGCGTCTGGCTTGTCGATCTTGTTGACGGCAACGATAATCGGCACCTCCGCCGCGCGAGCGTGATTGATCGCTTCAACCGTTTGCGGCATGACACCGTCATCAGCCGCCACAACCAGGACAACTATATCGGTGACTTTAGCGCCACGCGCCCGCATCGCCGTAAAGGCTTCGTGACCGGGCGTATCCAAAAATGTGACACTGCGGCCATCAACCTGAACGTGGTAGGCACCGATGTGCTGCGTAATCCCGCCATGTTCCTGGGCCGTGACATTGGTGCTGCGAATAGCATCGAGCAGCGACCAGCATCGATTCTTCTTCCACATGCTCGACTTCCAACACGCTCTCGGCATCGAAAGCAACATTTTCCACCTGATAGTCGAAATCGGCCGCCACCAACGTCGCCGTGTCAACATCCAAAACCTGATTGATGCTGGCCATCATGCCGAGACTCATTAACTTCTTGATCACATCACCGGCCTTGATGCCCATCTCACGCGCCAAATCCCCCACCGTGATAACTTCTGAGATCCGGATGACGCGTTTACTGGCGCGCGGCACGGTGATTTCAGTTTTTCGCTGTTCTTTGCCTGGCAGAGCGCGTTTCTTCTTTGGAATGCGCCCGGAGCGGAGCTCTTTCTCGCGAAATTCCAAGACATCTTGTTTTTTGACGACTCGTTTCTTGTGGCGGCCGGCTTTAGGCTTCTCGGCTTCTCCGGCAGCAGGTTTGGCTGCTTCGCCATCGCGCGCCGGCCGTGCTGCCTCATTGGCGGCTGGCGGAACTCCGGGCGATCCCGGCATCGGACGCCGTGGCGCAGACGGCGCCGCCGGAGCGATCGTGACGGTACGCTTTAAATCGATGCGGCCGAGCACTCGCGCGCCGCGTGGGGCTTCCTTCGGCGCCGCAGCTGGCGCTGCCGCTGTCTGGGCTTGAGGCGGCGGAGCAGGAGGAGGGGACGACACTGGCGGTCGCTCGTGTACCGGAACTGGCTGCGCTTGCGTCTCTTCCGCTGAAACCGGCTCCTCGATTTCATCCGGCATCTCTTCCGCTTGTTCATGATGTGAAACATCGCCCTCGGGCACAATCGCGTTTAAAGCCGAATCATCCTCATAGGAAGGCATGGTGGCGGCTAAGTCTTCGAAGTCGGCACTTGGTTGTGGGATGGGCGTGGAAACCGCTTCGGCCTGGCTTGAATCGGCCTCATGAGTTTCTGCCTGAACCTCCACTCGACTCGTCCTTCGACGAATCACGTTGGCGCGAACGCGGCGTTCAACGATAGTCTCGCGGGCCTGGATCTCGCCTAAGCTTTCGTCATCGGCGGTCACAACTCGGTCGGCCACAACCTTCTCTTCGCCGACGTGCACGTGCGGTTTTTCCTGCGCCGCTAAAGCAGCGCGCACCCGAGTGACTTCCTCATCCTCGAGGGAGCTTTGGGCCTTGCGCCCCCTGATTCCCAAACGCTCGAGTTGAGCGACCAGATCCTTGGTCTCCATCTCCAACTCTTTTGCCAATAGATGGACTCGCATTTTTCCCATCTGTTACTCCCGATAACCCTCGCTCAAGACCTGAATAAGCTTTTGTTTTACTTCTTTGCTGATGTTGACACGAAATGCCCGGTGCATGTTCTTGCGCCGGAGGAACGCTTGCCAGCAGTCGTGCCGGTGATGAAGATAACCGCCGCGCCCGTATCCTCTTGAATCGGTGATCAACTCGCCGTCTGCACCGATGATGATACGAATGAGGCTTTTCTGATCGTCCCTAACACCACATCCGAGACACGTTCGCTGCGGACGATGTTCATCCATTGCCAACGAGCCGTCGATCATCAATCCCTTGTAATTCCTTGCGCCGGTTCGGACGCAACCGCTGTTTCGTCAGGCGACACAGTCTCAGACGGCGCCGTTTCATGCGTATGCTCAGCCGCGTTGGCCTTCTCTTCCTCTGCTTTCAAGCGCTTTTCGGCGACGTATTCCTTAGCCGATTTGTGCAGCGATTCAGCTTTTTCTTTGCTGATTCCTTCGACGTCGAGAATATCCTCGAGCTCGCTTTCCGCAATTTCCTCGGCCGATTTAAACCCGGCTTGATAGAGTAGCTCAGCAGCGAAATCGTTGATGCCGGGTATCGCGCCGATCGACATACGCGCGCGGCGCGTCTCTTCTTCGGCCTCCGCTTCGCTGCGGACATCGATGCGCCAGCCGGTCAGCCGCGCGGCCAATCGGACATTTTGCCCCTTCTTGCCGATGGCCAACGACAGCTGATCGTCCGGCACAATCACTTCCATGCTGTGCTCGTCGTCGTCGATAATGATCTTGGATACCTTGGCCGGCGCCAAAGCTCGGCAAACATATTCCGCTTGGTCCGGTATCCAGTGCACGATGTCGATCTTTTCGCCGCGCAGCTCCTGAACAACCGCCTGAACACGAGTGCCTTTCATGCCAACGCAGGCGCCGACCGGATCGACGTCCGAATCATTGGA
>JAJONK010000100.1 GCA_021323355.1 Deltaproteobacteria bacterium | reverse complement strand
ACCATCTTGAACTCGGAAAGCGTGCTGCGCAGGGCCTGTGCTTCCTGCTGCGTATCAGGCTCGGCGGGCGCGCCGGAATATTTTTCAAAATCGATCCCCATCGGGAAGGTGTCGATCTTGACGAGGTGATCGGGTGTTAAGAGTTGCGCCATTTGATGCTCGTAGCCCAAGATGCGCAGAACGCACTGGAGAAAATGGTGCGTGTACTCGTAAGTATGGAATCCAATCAAGTCAGCGCCCAACAAACCTTCCAGAATCTCGCGACGCCATTCTCCCGGGAGGAGACGAAACACCTCGAATGAAGGGAATGGGATATGCAAGAAAAAGCCTACGGAAGCTTGAGGCCGCCGCGCTTTGATCAGCCGCGGCAACAGCATCAGGTGATAATCATGAATCCACAAGATGTCGTTGGGTCTGACGACGTCTACCAGCGCATCGCAGAAGATTTGATTGATCTGTTTGTACTCCGCCCAGTAATTGGACTGATATTCGGTGAAAGTAGGAAAGTAGTGAAACAGCGGCCAAATGGTCGAGTTGCAAAATCCAAGATAGAACTTCTCCATCTGTTCTTCACTGAGAAACACCGGGTAAGACTGAAAGGAACTGAGCGCCTCGCGGATCAGCTGCCCCTGCAGAGAGACCTCGACCGTGCTTCCCGGCCAGCCGACCCAAAGATGTTCCATACTCAAAGCCGGCGTTCGTCTGCGGGACTGCATGAATGACGCCAATCCCGTGACTAGGCCGCCGGCGCTTTCATGGAAAGTTATCTTCCCGTTCTCGACCTTGACATTAAAGGGCAAGCGATTGGAGACAATAACCAGTCGTCGTTCGGACAATGCCGAGTGTATCAAACTCATTTGTGGCTTGTTTTGAATCACCCGTGACTCATGCCTTCGACCAGTGAGGTTGCTGAATGAGCTGTGCGCAAGTTTGCTTTAGAACAATATCACTTCAGCGGCGCTTGTCACGCACATAAACTGCTAATCTTCCGCTCGATCTTTAAGTAATGGCCCGAACCACCTTCATTCGAGTAACTATTGTGAGTCGCGCCCGAGAGTATAGCCAACTTCGTTTTCTAATCGCAAAAAACGACTGAAAAAACCTTCATTATTCTTTCGTCGACATTATCACATGGAACGGAAAACTTCCTTTAAATTTAATGAGATAGCTCCGCCTTTCCGGGGTATGGCATATGCGTTGCTCGTTGGAGAATCCTGGCTTCATTCACCGCCTATCCTGGAACTCTGATAGACTCGTGAGTGGGGAAAAAAGGAGGCATCATATGCGCGCGCAAGCGAATACGGATAGCACATTAGGGGATCTCGTGGCTGCAGTGACCGAGGAAGTTAAACCGCTCTCCGGCAACAAGCGTCGAGTGAACCTGCTGGTCTCATATATTTTGCAGGATCTGTTTATCAGCTCTCGCGTGCGCTTCAAAAACAGATTTATGGACCGGCGAGCCGTTAGACGTCAGAAATGGCCGGCTGTGGCGCTCGGTACACTTCTATTTGTCGCTCCCAGCCCAGCTTTGGCCGGTGCGCCAAGCGATCAGCTAAAACAATCGGTAGAAAAAATCCAGACTATTTTGGCTGACCCATCGTTAAAAGGTGACGCCAAGAGCGCGAGCCGGCGGCAGAAGCTCAAGGAAGCCGTCTATGAAAGATTCGCTTTCGATGAAATGGCGAGGCGCTCATTGGGTGCACAGTGGCAAAAGCGTACCCCGGCAGAGCAACAGGAGTTTGTCCGGTTGTTCACGGATCTGCTCGAAGGCGCCTACTTGAGCAAACTGGAAGAGTACAGCGGCGAGAAAGTTCAGTTCGTCAACGAGCGGCAGGAAAAGGACTTTGCTGAAGTCAACACAAAGCTAATCAACAGGAAGGGTGAAAACTTCGCGCTCGATTACCGGCTTCTCAATATGAACGGCGAGTGGAAGGTTACCGACGTTGTCATCGAAAACATCAGCCTGGTTAATAACTACCGCTCGCAATTCAATCGAGTGCTGGCTAAATCCTCATTCGAGGAATTAGTGCAGGCGATGAAGCAAAAGAAAATAAGCGCTCCGGTAGCGAGCAATTAGGCCGACGCAAGACTACGATCACTAATTCTGCGGCTTCGCAGAGTTGGTGATAGCTTGGAGCAATATTGTAAGTTTAAAATCAGGAGGTTCCGATGAAAAAACTTGTCTTGGTAGCGCTGCTCATAACAGGTCTCACGCAATCGGGATGCGAGTTTCTCGCAGGAACATTGGTAGGCGCCGGAGCCGCTGGAGGCGGTTACGAGTATCAGGCCTACCGGCAGATGCAGCAGTTGGAGGAGGATTACAAGAACAGGCGAATATCTCGTGAAGAATATGAAGACCGTAAAAAACAGATTGAGAAGGGCTCGATCATTTACTAACATTGCCGATTCTTAGTTTGTTCTAGGGCGCTCCCGGCGGGCCGTACCCGTCTCTTGGGGAGCGCCTGTCCCCAGTCAGGTATCCATGTCACTCGCGCCAGTGTTAATTTATAGATAAAGAGTTTCGTGCCTCATCACTCGTCGTAATCTTAATTCGGTTATCTCTTCGGCTACACCGGTAGGCTTTACCTGGCAGACGTTCAATCAATCTGTATCTTATCCGACCCAGGGGTGGTAGGATCACATCGTACTGCCATCCGGATGAAAACTTCTGTGTTGGCTTCCATTGCAGCCAACAACGACACGCCTTGATAATATCCGCCGGTCTCGTTGAGCTAGCAATTTTTGCTTGAGAACTGTGGGTATCGCTGGATTATGCTTCGGTTAAGTTCCAGCAGAATGGAGATTTCAATGATGTTAACGGTTGGAGCTAAAGTCGTTTACCCGAGCCGTGGCCCCTGTCTAATCGGCGAAGTCGTTAAAAAGGTGGTCGGCGGGCAAACCATGAAATTCTATCCTCTGGCACTACTGGATAATAGCAAAGGCGAGTTGTTCGTGCCGGTAGAGAACCTCGCCAATTTGCATCTCCGCGCATTGCTCGATAAGTGTGAGATCCCCCAACTGCTGCGCCGTCTCAAGAAAATATCCGGAACGAGGAAGGAACCCGACGTCGCTAAAAACTGGCGCCAACGCAATACGGATAACACAAAACTTTTAAGCTCGGGGTCGGCATTCGATCTGGCGGTGATCATCGAATCGTTGACCAGCTTGGCCGGAACTAAATCGCTATCGCCCTTTGAGCGGGAAACCTTGGCTCGAGCTCGAACGCTATTGGTGTGCGAGATCTCTGAAGTGACGGGCGAAAGCAAAAGCGCGGTGGAAGAACAGGTTAGCGAGGCGCTGCGCGCTGGAAGATCGGCATGAGCCTTCGAGCAAAACAGCGCCATTCTCTTCCCCGCTTTCATCCGTTTGACTTGAGCTCGCCTGCCGGACACGAATCATTCCGGTTCGCTGGACGTCAGCAAAGAAGGCTCGTATGAATCTCCTCGCGCGAATCTTTCTAGGTGCGATTGCCGGTTGGTTGACCGGAAAAGCCGCTGACGGAGAACGCGCCGGCAAAGGCCCGAGTCCCGGAAATATCCAGCTCCATGACATTATTTACGGAATCATCGGCGCGTTGATGGGCGACTATCTGTTTTTCTGGGTCGTCATCGGGAGCAGTTCATTCGGCAACTATGCGACCGCGGTTCTTGGCGCCATCACTGTGGTAGGAGCGGCTCGCCTGATTGGAGCACGGCTGCAACGTGCTCGCCGCACGGCCTATTAGACACTTCCCATCTGTAAGCAGCTAGTTGGTCAGACGTTGACGCACGCCGCGTCGTGCCCACATCAGCAGCAAGCACGACCCCGCCAGCGAGTAGCCAATATCCCACAGGGCCACCGCACTAAAGTTTCCGCTGAAGGCGGCACGCGCAAGTCGCACAGGGTGAAGCAGCGGCAACGCCTCGGCAACCCAAAGCCAGCCTGGCGATAGTCGCTCTTCCAACGGGAAAAACACATCCGAGAACAAAAAGAGCGGTGTCAGAAATAGAGTAAAGTAAAAGCTGAATGAATCTATATTGGGAATGCGCAGCGAGAATGTTATGCCGATTGCGGCAAAGAGCAGCCCGGTAAGCGGGATCACCAGTAACGCCCATAGAGAAGACGGAAACGGCGTCAGGCCAAACAGCGCTAGAACGACGAAGAAGCAACCGCCGTAGATGCATGCGCGGGTAATCGCCCACAAGACTTCCCCGGTGAGAATGTCGTCGGGTTCTATGGGGGTTGTCAGCATGGCGTCGTAAGCCTTTTCGAATGTCAGCCGCACATAGATATTGTAAGTGACTTCGTAGCTCGCGCCATTCATGGCCGCTACACAAACCAGGCCCGGCGCGATGAACGCGACATAGGAAAGCCCTTCCATTTGCGAGATGTAAGCGCCTACCCCAACGCCAATCGAAAAAAGATAGAACACCGGCTCAAAAAAATTGGGCAGCAGATTCCACATCCAGGTGCGCCGGTACATGGCTGCGTTGCGCAACCAAACCGCTAATGCATACACAGGTGAAAGGTTCATGAGCCTCCCTCGAGGCTAGTGCCCGTGAGTGACAAATAGACGTCTTCCAGATTTGTCGGTCGAACGATGATCGGCCGGCGATCGCCGTGATCGCTATGACGTATGTGGTCAATCAGGCCGCTGGTGTTTTCCAGATAAATCATCAGCCGCTGGCCAATGCGCAGGCACTGCGCATTGGCGGCAAAGCCATCTAACAGCGCCGCTTCTTCTTCAATCGAACAATCCAGCTCGATCGTTTCTGCTGCCAGTCCCGCGATGAGTTCTGCCGGCGCGCCGGAACGAATGACTTTTCCGGCAGAAACGATGGCTACCCGGTCACATAAACGCTGCGCCTCGTCCATATAATGGGTCGTGACCAGTACGGTGGTCCCGGATGCGCGCAGCTCACGAATACGCGACCATAAAGCGAGCCGAACTGCCGGATCCAGGCCTGTCGTCGGTTCATCGAGAATCAGCAGTTCAGGACCGTTGATCAGAGACAAAGCGATCGCAAGACGGCGCTGAAAGCCGCCGGACAGGCGTTTCACCGGAATATCGGCATGGGAACGCAGCTCGAGAAAGTTGATCAATTCTTCGGCCCGGCGCGACAGCTCCGGCTCATGTAACAAATGATAGCGGCCGAATACCCGAAGGTTCTCTTTTGGTGATAGCGCCTCGATCAAGACGTTTTGTTGCAGTGTAACCCCAAGGCGGGCGCGCACAGCTCGGGAATTACGGCCGATATCCATGCCGAAAACCAGGATAGTACCGCTGGAAGGCCGGGTGACGCCGTAAATCATCCGCAATGTGGTGGTTTTCCCGGCGCCATTGGGCCCGAGCAAACCGAAACAAGTCCGAGCCGGTACTTCTAGGTCGAGATTGTCGACCGCCATACGATCGCCGAACTGTTTGGAAACGGAGTGAATCTCTATAACGGGCGCGTTTGAAGGGATCATGCAGAACCATTGCTGCTGAAATATCTCTTAAAATCTGACTTATCTTCGCTCGAACCACAAGGTGCCCACTACGGAGGACGGCCCAGAATATCAATCAACTACGGAACAGTTCAGAGACAAATGTCGCAAGGCGGAGACTAAGGTACCGACCTAAGACGTTTTTGTACTGGCACCTCGCTTGCACTAATTACTTCGCGACATCTTCTGCTTCGAAATTTCTGCACAACTTAACGTTCTGTTACACCGCGCGAAAGCGGCTGACTATCACTGCAACGGTTCCAGACGAAAGGAGACGGTATGAGTTTAGACTTGATGAAGGAAAAAGGAGTTGGCTTGGATGAACAAAAATTTAATTGGCGCGATATCGCGGGGGTGCCGACGAGCAAGCTAGACAGCGACGCTTTTACTCGGGTGCGGATTATCCTGATGAACGGCATCGAGTCCGAGGCGCTGCGGTTCCAACACGCCTGCGCGCGCATGAATAAAGAATTGCAGCTTGCTTTGGCCCGGGTGCGGCGCATCGAACAACATCAACAAACCATGGTCAACTGGCTGTTACCCGCCGATCTTTCGCCGCTGGAAACAACCATCGGCTTTGAGCAGGTTGCCATCGAGGTGACCGCGAGCGTAGCGGAACACGAACCCGACCCCTACCTGGCCCAGGTTTTCCGCTTCGGGCTGCTTGAGGATTTCGATCATATGTATCGCTTCTCCGCCTTGATGGACCGAGTTACCGGTTGTGATGCCAATAATATTCTTCAGAGTTATACCGACATCCTGCCGGGACGCCCCACTGCCGTGGAACACCGCGCGCCGGAAGACGATTTACGCGAACCTTACGACCGCAAGAAGGCGGCTCCGATCAGCAAGCTCAACGCGGCTACGATTATGGCCGGCGAACATCAAACGCATGACTACTACATGACCATTGGCCCGATGTTTGCCGATCCTATTGCCCGCCAATTGTATGCCGAAATCGCTTCTATCGAAGAACAACATGTCACCCAATACGAATCGATCATCGACCCGGAGGAGACCTGGCTCGAGAAGTGGCTGATGCACGAGGCCAGCGAGATTTATAATTACTATAGCTGCCTGCAGTACGAGAGCCATCCGAAAGTGAAGGCAATCTGGCAACGCTTCCTCGACTACGAGTTAGGGCACTTCCATTACGTTCTCGACTTATTTAAGAAATTTGAAAAGCGTGACCCAGCCGAGATTATCCCAGAATCGCTGCCAGAGCCCATCGAATACCGAAGCCATCGCGAATTCGTGCGCAAAACACTGAGCGAGGAAGTTGATTTACGCGCGCGCAAGACCCAGTTCATCGACAAAGATGATGAAGGAGCCGATTCGCCGTCGGTGGTTTACCGCGAGCAGATGAATTCAAAAGGCTCGCCGTCCGAAACCGTCGCCGCCGGCTACCAGTGGAAGCCCGGCACCGAGTTGGCGGAAGAAACTCCCGATATCAAGAAACTGCAAACTAAAGTTGCGTAAATAAACCAGGAGACCATCGTATGGAAACGCATGAAATGGACGTTCTGTCAGATTCGAAACAGGAAATTCTCGGTAATCGCACCGGAATTATGACCAATCCAGAACTCAGTATCGAAATGATCGAGGGAGCCAAACAAACCGTGCCAAGCTCACAAGGCGACGCCACGGAGATGGCAGCGGTTAAGGCCGAGTATATAGAGGAGGCCGTGCCGATCGGTTCATCACCGGTAATGGTGGAAGTTTCTGAAAACGGTGAGAGTGTCGGACAATTCGATGGACTAGCCGTTTTGCTCGATAAGTTAGGCGAGCGGCTGGCGTTTGAAAGGCAAGGCACTCGCCTTTACGAGGCGTTCTTACAGAAATGCGAGTCGCTTACTCTGGAAGACGCCTCGGGTCCGTCTGTCGAAGAACTGCGCCACATTTGCGAGGAAGAACTGGAGCATTTCCACCTGCTTCAAAACGCCATCACCGCTTTGGGCGGGGATGCCACGGTGCAGACGCCGTCGGCGGATGTCGCCGGGGTATTGAGTCATGGTGTCATGCAGGTGGTCAGTGATCCCCGGACCACCATTCCGCAGACGTTGCAGGCGATGCTCACGGCAGAGCTCGTCGATAACGATGGCTGGCAGATGCTCCAAGACCTCGCCGCAGAGCTGGGTCAAGACGATCTCGAAGAACAGTGCCGCAAAGCGTACGAAGAGGAACAAGAGCACCTAGAAAAAGTTCGCGACTGGCTGACAAGCATGACGATGGACGAAGCTTCAGGATCGACGGAAGGGCTCGATGCAGAAATCGACGCTTCAGAAGAGGAAGAAGATATCCGATCAGCTAAAGCATCCACACGGTCGCGCAAGAGCAAGAGCTCGGGTTCATCTAAAAGCAAAAGCAAGAAGAAGAAAAAAAGATAGCTCTAGCTCAGGGGCCGGCTATCATAGAGTTGTTGCAATGGACGGTTGCACTGCTTCCGGCGCAATGGCAGGACGCCAACAGCGCTCGGAAGCAGCCGCGACCGTGATATAGTTTAACTCCCGCCGTTCTTTTACGCACCGAAGCAAGAGCGCGCCGCGGCTCATATC
>JAJONK010000596.1 GCA_021323355.1 Deltaproteobacteria bacterium | reverse complement strand
CCCAAACATCCGGAAGCTCACCAAAGGCTAGAAAACCGATGACCGCCGCGAACGGCAGGCGCGCGAACTCAAATGGCAGCACAGCAATCGCGTCGGCGGACGCATAAGCGCGGGAGAGAAATCGCTGGTTCAAAGTCGCAAAGAAGCCGACACCAATCATCAACAGGAGTTGATCGGGAGGTCCAAACGTATAATGCCGGAATCGCTATCAGTGGCGTAACGTATACCATCTGATAAAAAACTACCGCGTCCGGGTGGTCCGTGCGAGTCGTGAATTTTACGATGGTGTTGCTCGCTGCAGCAGTCAGCGCGCCCGCAAGCACGAGAACCGCGCCCAAGCTAACCTGCAGGACTCCGGGTCGCAGAATGATAAGAACGCCGGCGAATCCAACGATAACTGCCAGAGCGCGAGTCATTGTCAGCCGTTCGCCCAAAAAGAAAACTGCCAGGAGAGTTCCCCACAGTGGAGAAGTGAAGGTGAGAGCCTGCGAGTCGGCAACGGGGATCAACGCCGCTCCGGTGAAGTACGTCATCAGAAAGGCAAGCCCGCACACACCCCGCAGCGCGAATGCCTTGTGGTTTTTGGTTTTGAGTCCGGCGCTGCCTGTGCGCAGTGCAAAAGGTAACATCAAAACAAGGTTGACCAGAGCGCGAAAGAAGGCGATCTCGAATGGGTGGACTCCGTTGGCCGCTTCGCGGATTAATGTGGTCATGACCGTGAATGCAGCCGCCGCGGCCGCCATCCACAGCCCGCCCCGAATGGCTGCCGGTAATACTTTCCCCTGAATCCGGTGTATCGATCTCACGGTGTTCCTGCCGATCCGACGCTAACTGATATTGTCACAGGTGGAGGAAGGAATAGGATTGCGAATTGAATTTCGCGCGCACTAGGCCGGCTTAGTTGCCGAAGCAGCGATAAGCATCGGATCTTTACTTTAGTACAATTCGCCTTCGCTCTTCTTTTCTTCTCTGGGGCGCCAACGCAAGAGATAAGACTCCGCGCGAGTGATCCCCTCGTTGCAGACAACAACCACGATCGCGAGAATGAAGATTCCGCCAAGCGCGCCGGTCGTTGAGAACAGCGACGTATTGTAATTGATCAAATAACCCAGGCCTTTGCTCGCGGCGATGAATTCTCCGACGACGGCGGCGACGATGGCGTAAGGAAGAGCGATTTTTAAACCGGTAGTGATCCAGGGCACGATCGCCGGCAGAGTAACTTTTATGAGAATTTGTCGTTCGCTGGCGCCCATAATCCGCAGGACATTTTTTAGCTCGGCATCGACGCCTTTGACACCGGCAAAAGTGTTGAAAAAGGTAAGAAAGAACACCACGCTTATAACCAGAATGACTTTTGAAGTCGGGCCGATACCGAACCAGATAATGAATAGCGGCGCCAGCGCGATGCGCGGAATACCGTTAAACGCGACAACGTAAGGATCCAGAATATCTGCAAGGATTTCTCTGCGGCCGAGAAAAAAACCGAGCCCAATGCCGAAAATGGAGCCGATGAAAAAGCCGGTAAAGGTCTCATAGAGAGTGATGCCCAGGTGGGCGAAGATCGATCCATCGGCAAATACCTCGTAGACATAGCCGAAAACCTTGGATGGGCTCGAGACCCAAAAAGGATCGATCAACCGCCCGGAGCTCAACTCCCAGCCGGCCAGCAGGAAGAGGCCGAAAATCAGCCGGTAAACAAAAAGTCGGCCGCGGCTGATCATTTGGCGAGAAACTCATTGGTCACGAGTTCGGAGTAGGACACGCGCTTCTTTAGCAGCCCCGCCTGTTCGAGGATCTCCTGAGTGGTTTGAAAGCTTCGCTCGCTGGTGCGGCCATCCGGGCTCAAGGTCGGCAGCACCGCAGCGGCCCCTGCCAGCAACAGTTCGGGTGGCGTCTTTGCCATGAATGGCTTGAGAGCATCGGCGACCTGCTCGGGAGTGCTTTTAAGCGCCCACTGGTTCGCTTTCGTTAGTGCCCGCACCATGCGGCGCACGAGATCGGGATCTTTGGCGACGGTCTCGGGGCGGGCGATCAGATTTTCCATGAGAAACTCGGGAATCGACGGGTCCTCGCCTTTGGCGTTGTTGATGAACATGATCGCGAAGCCGCGGCTGATCGCCGTCTCCGGCACCGGCGGCGCCGTTAAGGCGACATCGACCTTGTGCGCGGTCAAAGCTCCCGGGTTCGTGACCCCGATGGTCAGACCTTTAAGCGTTTTTATCTTCTCCGCCAGCGGCATCGATTCAGTGACGCCCTTGGCCTTGGCCGCTTCTTTATGCATCGCCCAGTTGATGAAAACCTTGTTGAGCCCGCTCATGACCATCAACAGTCTCTTGCCCTCTTGCTGCGCCAGGATCACGTTGTCGCCGGTGGTAAAACTGAACTCGACATCCCCGGCAATCAGCGCCCGGATATCAGGGCCACCGCCGCCGGTGGAAGTGATATCCGGCTCCAGTTTCTCTTCGGCAAAGAAGCCCTTGCTCTGGGCGATATAGACTGGTGTCATCGAGTGCGCCACAACCGGAATCGTCATCTTCACTTTTCTAGGGGTTTGCGCGTTAAGGGAGAGCGAAGTGCCGAGGCACCCGAGCGCCGCAGCGCATACAATCATCATCAACCGTTTCATAAGAACTCTCCTTTCTATGCTTCAGCCAACTTCACTTCAGGGCGCAATTCTCGCCATAAATTTTCATAAACCGCGCGAAACTGCTCGCTTTGATGAATTTTGAAGACATCTCTCGGTCGCGCGATATTGACTTGCTCGACCGCCTTGATTCTGCCCGGCCGCGAGCTCATCAGCACCACCCGGTCGGCCAGGGTGATCGCTTCAATCAAATCGTGGGTGATGAAGATAATGGTCTTTTTAGTCGTCGACCAGAGCTTTAAAAGCTCATCTTGAAGCACGATGCGGGTCTGCGCGTCGAGCGGTCCGAAAGGCTCGTCCATAAGGATCAATTCGGGATCGTAGATCAAGGTACGAATAATGTTGGCGCGCTGGCGCATGCCGCCGGAAAGCTCATGCGGATAGTGATCTTCAAAGCCGCGCAAGCCGACCCGCTCGATCAATTCCTCCGCCTGGCGCCGGCGCGACATGCGGGAGATGCCTCTGATTTCGAGGGCGATCTCGACGTTCTCGATCAGGGTGCGCCAGGGGAACAGATTGTCCTTCTGGGTCACATACCCAATCTGCGTGCAGATGCCGTCGATGGCCGCGCCGTTGAAAACAATCCGTCCGCCGCTCGAGCGCAGGAGACCGACAATCAAATTCAACAGAGTCGACTTGCCGCAGCCCGACGGCCCAACGATGGTGACGAACTCGCCCTCGCGGATGTCAAGATCCACCGACTCGAGGGCAACAACTCTCTTCCCCCGAACCTGATACTCCTTACGCACGCCTTCTATGGAGAGTAACGACACTGCGGCTCCTCGCCTGCATTATCGATGGGTCGAATTTTTAAACTGGTTCTCAGAACTTTTCTCCACCACGAATCAAGACGAAGCGTCCCAAGTTTCTCCTTGTTCCGCTCCTCATGAAAGTTCGAAACCTATTCTCATTACGGGTCTAGAATTTTAGCTCGATAGCGCGTTAAGGCGTGATCTGCGCAATCGAAGCGCCGATACCGTCACGCGCAGTCTTGCCGTTGTGGTCCATGTTATCGCGACGCGGCGTGTCGAAATTTGCGATATACGCAGTGTTGCCGACAAAGATAATCCCAGCGGGAAACTCAAGCGGCCCTTGGCTACCGTTTTTAGTAAGCTCCCGGACCGCGCCGTTCGCGGTGACGGTGATCAGCGCGTTGCGCTCGTTAGCCACAACCCAAAGATCTCCGCGACTATCAAACGCCAGTCCATCGGCGCCTTCGAGTAACGGGCTCTG
>JAJONK010000099.1 GCA_021323355.1 Deltaproteobacteria bacterium | reverse complement strand
CCGTCGAATTCTTCAGCGCTCGTGCGGCTCAACGCCGATGGCTCGGCGGTGTTGCTGACCAGCAGTGTCGAGATCGGTCAGGGGACACTGACGTCGCTCGCGCAGATCGTCGCCGAGGAATTAGGGCTGTCCGTCGAGCGTGTGAGCGTAACCTTCCCGGACACCGATGTGACGCCGTTCGATCAGTCCACCAGTTCGAGCCGGACGGTATTTACGATGGGCGGCGCGGCGCGGCAGGCGGCGCATCAAATCCGCCAGCAGCTCCTGGAAATCGGCGCCCGGCTTCTGGAGGCGAACGTCGAGGATCTCCAGTTGATCGATGGTTTTCTGGAGGTCAAAGGAGTGCCGGATAAGCGGCGCAGCATTCCGCAATTATTTCAGGCGCGCTATGGAGCAGCCGTCGGAAATATGGTCGGCAGTTTCGACAATCAGACGTCAGGCGGGTTGGATCCGACAACCGGAAAAGGAAAAGGTTCGGTCTTCTATTTCCTATCGGCTTGCGCCGCGGAAGTTGAAGTTGACACCGACACGGGAAAGATAACCGTGCAACAAGTTATATCCGCAGTAGATGCGGGCAAAGCCATCAATCCTCGGCAATGCCACATGCAGAATGAGGGTTCGATGATTATGTCGCTGGGGTCCAGTTTGTTTGAAGAGATGGTGTTCGATAACGGCCAGCCGATCAACTCGACGTTCCTAGAATACATGCCGCCGTCGATGGAAGATCATCCCAAGAAGTTTCAGTCGCTACTGGTCGAAACACCGCATCCCGAAGGGCCTTACGGTGCTAAAGGCGTTGGCGAAGCGGCCCTCGGTCCGATCGAGCCGGCCATCGGCAACGCGCTGGCGAACGCTTTGAACGGAATACGGGTCAAGGATTTACCGCTACGGCCGGATCGAGTTTTGGCGGCGGTTCAGTCTGCGAAAGAGCATGGCGCATGAAGATCGAAATTCGCACAACGGTTAACGGCCGCGAAATGGAAGCCATGGTGAAGCCGAACCAGACCGTGCTGGAATGGTTGCGCGATGATTTGCGCCTGCGCGGCAGCGTCGAAGGATGCGGCGTCGGCGTCTGTGGATCCTGCACCGTGCTGGTCGACGGCCGGCCCGTTAGTTCTTGTTTGATGCTGGCCACCAACATCGAAGGCAAGCAGCTAACGACCATTGAAGGTTTGGCAACAGGAGATGAGCTCGATCCCATCCAGCAGGCGTTTCTCGACAACCAGGCGTTTCAATGCGGCTACTGCACGCCGGGAATGATTATGGCCATCAAAGGACTGCTGAATAGCAATCCTCGGCCGACTGAGGAAGAAGCGCGCGATTACCTGTCGGGAAATATCTGCCGCTGCGGCACGTATTCAGAAGTCCTCGCGGCGGTGAAAAGCTTGTCCGAGGGAAACGGCACCAAGCAATAGAGTCGGAGACAAACGTCCAATGATTAATGACCTGCGAGAGTTCCTCAATCTTCTGGAAGCAAAGAAAGACCTGGTCCATATCAGTCGGCCGACTTCGCCGCGCTTCGAGATCGCCGCAGGCATCAGAAAGACATCCGACATCGAGGGGCCGGCATTGCTCTTCGACAATGTCGTCGGCCATTCGATGCCGGTAGTTGGCGGCCTTTATGCGGTTCGACGGCGAGCGATCTGGGGCCTTGAGACCACACCGGATAAGATTCACAGCAAAATCATGGAAGGTCTCAAGAACCATATCCCGCCACGTCTGGTGAAAGATGGTCCTTGCAAAGAGGTGATCTTAACCGGGGAAGATGCGGATTTCAGTCGCCTGCCGATCTGTACCCATAACAGCAAGGATGCCGGTCCATTTATCACAATCGGCCTCGGTTTTATTCGTCACCCCGACTACGGCAATAATGTTTCGATCAGCCGCATGCAGATTTACGACGGCAAAACCATGGGATGCCGAAGCGTACCGCCGCAGCACCTGGGCGTTTACTTTCGCGAGTTCGAAGCCAAGGGAAAAGCCATGGAGGTTGCCTTCACCATCGGCAACGATCCGTACGTGACTTTATGCTCTCAGGTTTCGGGATCGATCTTCATGGACGAGCTGGAAATCGCCGGAGGATGGAGGGGCGAACCCGTCGATGTCGTGCAATGCGAGACCATCGACGTCCAGGTGCCCGCCACCAGCGAGATCGTGCTCGAGGGAGAATTGACTGCCGGCGAGCGCCGCACTGAAGGGCCGTTCGGCGAGTTTCCAGGCTACTACCAGGCAGTGACCGAACAGCCCGTGTTTAAATTGAAAGCCATCACCCACCGGCGCAATCCGATTTACATTACCGCGCTCACCGGCCCGCCGACCACCGATAACCATGTCATGAGAGAAATTGTTCTTGAAGCCGTGTTGTATGACCGGATTCGTCAGATCTGCCCTACGGTGCGCGACGTCTGCGTCACTAAAGGCGGCGTCAATTTACATGTAGTTGTTTCGATCAGGCCGACCTTTATCGCCCAAGCCCGCGACGTCATGCTGGCTTGTTTTTCAACCGAGCGTATTCGACCCAAGCTGGTGACGGTGGTTGATGAGGATATCGACCCGCGCGATCCGGTGATGGTCGAATGGGCAATGGCGACGCGCTTTCAAGCGGATCGCGATCTCATGGTCCTGCCGAGACAAGTCGGCGCGCCTCTGGATCCATCCACTCCGGCGCCTCGTCTCGGCGCCATCATGGGCATCGACGCGACGCGTCCTTATGGTCAAGAATTTCCGGAGGTAGCGGTGGTTCCGGGCGCGGAAGATTTTGTTATTCCCGGCTGGACCGATAGTCGTCGTTGAGGTGCTGAGGAGGATGGTGCCCCAAGGGTGACAAGGTCGGCTCTGAGTGCTGACAAGTCGAGGTTGTGATGCCTCTCTGTCAAGCAACGGGTGAGCGACAAATAGGCGCACATTCTCATCGTGATCTCATGCGCGAAAAATACAGACGCGGAAAGTCGGTCCCAGTGGCACTGCGGTGGTTAAGTGGAGACACAGGGCCTCTGAACCTCGCGCTGCTCAACTGCCGAGGCAGTAAGGAAAAACAGAAATGATAAAAATCATACTCTCGATAGTATTCGTGCTTCTGATTGGTCTGCGAGGTGTCTTTGCCCAAACGCATTTTCTGCACAGCTATTCCGGAACGAGCAGTACCCAACTGGCGGTCTGGGCCGCGAAGGATCTGAATCTTTTCTCAAAATATCGGCTCGATGTCGATTTCGTCTTTATCCCCGGCGGAGCGCGTGGAATGCAAGCCCTTATGGGCGGAAGTACACATTCTTCAGATACGGATGGTGTGGCTCCAGTTCACGCGATCGCGCGAGGAGGGGATGCCGTTATTGTTGCGGGTCTGAACAATAGGACACTCTTCAAATTCGTGAGTCAGAAGGAAATAACGGACGCCTCACAACTGCGGAAAAAAAGAATTGGTGTCGCTAATTTCGGCGGATCCAATGAATTTGCTGTGATCATGGCGCTGAAAGAGTGGAATATTCCAAGGGAGGCCGTGACGCTGGTAGCTGCCGGTGGAAGCGCAGTTCGGCTTGCAGCGATGGAAAAGGGAGGTTTGGATGCGACTGTTCTTCCTTATGATCAAGCGCTTATGGCTACAAGATTAGGGATGAGGGTCTTGGCAGATATACCCGATCTGGTTCCAAATTTTCCGGATAAAGTTATCACCATGCGTCGTTCGTTTGTTCAGAAGGAGCGCGAGACAGCGAAAAGGTTCCTGCAGGCGGTAAGTGAAGCCATTTACCAAGTGTCGATAAGTGCCGAAAAGGGCACGTCCGTATTGAGGAAGAGGCTCGCCGTAAAAGATCCAAAAATTATCGAGGAGAACTACAACGTTTACGGCCGCATCTTCGCTTTTCCTCCTCGAGTCGGACGTAAAGGTTTGGAAGGCGTGCTGGAGCAAGTCCAATTACAGACAGGTGCTCCCAAGACTGACTTCGAACTGGAGCGTTTTCTAGATGAAAGTATTATTGATGAGCTCGAGCGGGAGGGCTTTTTTAAGAAAATTAGCAGTGACAGCTCCAGATGAACGCTGATTTCACTAGTGATCCGAGAGGAGAAATTCCCGGTGCAACGATGATGAGAGATGCTTGGGATGAAGAAGCAGATGTAGTGGTATTGGGCTGTGGTGGAGCAGGGGCCGTTGCTGCAATTACGGCATATGACGCTGGAGCAAAAGTCATCGTGGTTGAGAAGGGAGAGTTCGGCGGCAACACCCGCCTGGCTACTATGGCATTCCTTTGCCCAACCAATAATTCACTAGCTAGAGAACACATCAAGGCTCTCTCATTTGGAAGGCTAGGCGATGACATTATAGATGTATATGTTGAATGGACGTCAAAGAATGTTGAGTACATCGAACAGCTAGGCGGTGAAGTGGAGACGTGTTTCCCAGGGGCATCGTTCTCCCCTTTGCCGGGTTCTGAAACAATGCTGCGATATCGAGTCAGCGCAAGGGCAGAAGGCGAACTAGGTGGAGAGTCTCTGTGGAACCTGCTTTCGAAAAATTTGCAACAACGTAACATACCTGTTCACCGACACACTACTGCAAATAGAATTATTCGTTCGGCCGATGAAGTTGTCGGGGTAGTAACTCAGAAAGAAGAGAAACGTTTTAACATCCGTGCTCGTAAAGCAGTTGTGCTCGCGACAGGAGGGTTTGAGTACAATGAGGAGCTCAAACGAGAATTTCTGCCTGCTTATCCGATTTTCGCGTATGGCAATGCCGGAAATACCGGCGACGGCATTAGACTCGCCCAGGAGCTCGGTGCAGATCTGTGGCATATGAATGCCGTAGCGGCTCCAATGGGGTACAAGTTCCCGGAGTTTCAATCCGCATTCATTATGCGCATGCCGGCAGATGGGTACATTATAGTCGACCAGAACGGCAACCGATTTTGCAACGAAACAGGGCTCGAACATTATAGCATGTGGATGTCGGTTACATCCTTCAATACCGAGTCTCTTCGTTTCTTGCGAATACCCTCCTACTTGATATTTGACGAGCAGACTCGGCTGGCAGGACCGATTACGCGGGTGGGCCATGGCGCTAACAGGGTTTATCAATGGAGTCCAGACAATTCTCAAGAAGTAAGGCGCGGATGGATTAAAAGCGGCAACAGTCCCGTGGAGCTTGCGAACAAACTGGGAATCCAAGCGACTGAGAAACTGACACAGACCTTTCAGGATTATAAAGAAGCTTGCAAAAGCGGGACGGATGAGAAATTTGGGCGGTCTAAAGAAACCCTCGTGGAGTTTGACAGCAAGTCTTATGGCGTGCCGCTGTGGCCATGCTTATTGAATACTCAGGGTGGTCCCAAAAGGAATGCACGAGGAGAAATAGTTGATGTTTGGGGGGAGCCTATAAAGCGGCTTTACGGTGCTGGAGAGGTTGGGTCTATCTGGGGTTTTCTGTATCAGAGTGGCGGAAATTTGGGAGAATGTTTAGGCCTAGGTCGGCTGGTGGGGCTCAATGCAGCAGCGGAGCTTCCTTTGAACTAAACAGGATAGCCGGGGGGCATTATGTTGGGTGGGCTGTTGAACAAGTTTTTGGTCATTAGCTTTGTTGCGCTGTCAGTGGTTGTCGTCTCATTAGACGACGCAGCCGCACAATCAAGTAAGGCGGCTGATTTTTATCGTGGCAAACAGTTGCGCTTTATCAGCGGCTACTCCGCAGGCGGGCTGTTCGATACCGCGACGCGGATTATGGCTCGTCATGTCGGTAAGTTTATTCCAGGGAATCCCAGTTTATGGGTGGACAATATGACGGGCGCAGGAGGTCTGATCGCCACCAATTACTTAGCCAAAGCGGCGCCTCGTGATGGTACAGTCCTCCTAAATCTGGATGGAGCTCTTCTTAGATTGCAGGCTTTAAATAACCCATCGGCGCAATTCGATGCCCGCCAATTTAACTGGCTTCCTTCTCCAGCACCCGATCTTCAGGTTTGCTGGGTGAGCAAAGAGAGCGGCTGGTCCAGCATCACCCAGGCTCTTGGAGGTTCTAAAGAGTTAAAGCTTGGTGGCCTCGCCCCCGGTACTTTTCCTTCTGATACCGCGCGCATACTCCAGGCGGCCTTGGGCATCAACATCAAACTTGTGGATGGCTTCAAAGGAGTCTCGGAAGTTCGACTTGCTATGGAGGGCGGTGAAGTGGATGGTTCGTGCTCATCTTATGAAGGCGTCACGAGAGCGTTTCCAAAGGAACTGCAAGCCGGTGACATACAAGTGATTGCCCAAATCGGGGAAAGTCCATGGCCCGGGCTCGAGAAGGTTCCAAACGCGTTGGACTTGGCAAAAACGGATCGAGCCAAATGGCTTCTTCGCGTCGCGGTGATCGGTCCGAATGATATCAACCGGCTGTTCACGTTGCCCCCCGGTGTGCCTGCGGAACGTGTAGAAGCGCTTCGCCAAGCTTTCGGCGCGACGTTCAACGATCCGGAATTCAAAGCCGAGGTAGCCAAAGCGCGTTTGGTTTTGCGGCCGATATCAGTTGAGAAGATCAAGGAAGTTGCTGCGTCGTGGTTGGATATGCCCGATGCTCAAAAGAAAGAGCTACAGCAGATTCTGCAGATTAAGTAACCCGTGCATTGACTTTGCGTCGGCTTAGTTGAGCAGGAGAGTATGATGAAATCAGCGAATTTAGAGAATGGCCAGTTGTTGACCGAGGTCAACCATAAGGCGGCAACGGCGCCGTCCGACAATGTTCTGCACCACTATTGGCATGCGGTAGCACGGTCGCAGGACGTAACCGACAAACCGCTGGCGGTGAAACTACTCGATCATCCGGTGGTGCTTTGGCGCTCCGACACAGGTGTGGTTGCCTTTCATGATCTCTGCGTACACCGCGGCACGCCTCTCTCTCTTGGTTGGACTGAAAACGGCAACATCGTGTGCGCCTACCATGGCTGGCGGTACGGGGCGGACGGAATGTGCAAACACATCCCCTCCATACCGGCGGAGAGGGGAATACCAGCAAAAGCGCGGGCGATCGTTTATCACAGCGCCGAAAAGTACGGTTTGATTTGGGTATGTCTAAAAGATCCGGTCGCCGACATTCCGGCATTTCCCCAGGAGATCCACGACCCGTCGTACCGGTGGGAGGCCTATTCGTCGCACGGGCGATGGAAAGCTAATGCGGCGCGGATGATCGAGAATCTTTTGGACTTCTCGCATTTCACTTGGGTGCACCCGGGAATTCTCGGCGATCCTTCAAACGCCGCATGCGAGTCAAGCGAGATCACTGCGGTTCCGGGCGGTTTCCAGTACGAGATCGAACAGCCGGTAAATCGCTTGAAAGCAAATAGCGCGTCGATACAGCGCTTCACAGTGATTTTGCCGTTGACTTTGTTCATTGAAAGGCGCCAGCCGGACGGACCCGAAAAACAA
Organism: Deltaproteobacteria bacterium; assembly: GCA_021323355.1. Classification (GTDB taxonomy): domain Bacteria; phylum Desulfobacterota; class Binatia; order UBA9968; family UBA9968; genus WHTF01. The sequence continues at coordinate 680 of JAJONK010000099.1, read as the reverse complement.
ACGAACATTTATTGCTGTACTCCGATGTCCGATAAGGAAACCAGATTCTTTCGCCTATCCGGCCGGAACTATCGAGACGCGCTTTCTGATGAGGAACTCAACAAGAAACATCAGACGATCTTCGAGCAGGATCGGGTCATCGTCGAGGCCCAGAGGCCGGAGGAACTGCCTCTGGATCTAGCTGAAGAGCTTCATCTGCGCGGTCCTGACACTGCCGGGCTGGAGTATCGAAGAGCCCTACGCGAACTTGGCGTGAAGTGGGGTTGAGTCTTGTTGCACGGTAACCCTCCACTCAGGCTTTGAACTATCAACATGGCTGCGAAGTGAATCGGAAGAGTCCTCGGTTGGTGAGACTTCCTTGAGTCACCCTTTGGGATTGGAGTTAGACGATATCAATCGGATGCCCGTTCGGGGAGATTAAGACCTCAACCGAAGTACAACTTGGACCTTGAAAAATAGGACGCTGAATCTGTTCACGATCCAGATGGAACCGCCGCGAACTTATGTGCTCGAGGAACGCTCGTATAGAAGGGTCGCGCCCGATTCGGCTAGCGGTCTCCGGGTTGACGCTCGCGAAAAACCCGGAAAGGAGTTTTGTATGTTCGGATACCGCGCCAGAATAGGATACATTTCGCCGTCCGTCATGGAGCTCAACGCCTATGACTTTTACCGCATCGTCC
>JAJONK010000595.1 GCA_021323355.1 Deltaproteobacteria bacterium | reverse complement strand
GGCTCGATCGCTTTAAACAACAGAGGATTGACGGCAATCGAAATAATCGCGCCTGCCAAAATGAGACTCTGGCCTTCTGCCGGCAGTATTCCCAGCGAAACTCCAAAATTAGCCAGGATGAACGAGAACTCGCCTATTTGCGCCAGGCTTGCCGATACCGTAAACGCGGTGTTGAGCGGGTAACGGAACAGAAGGACGATAACAAATGCCGCCAGCGACTTGCCGAATATGATAATCGCGAGAACTATCAGGACGTGGAGTGGTTCGCGAATCAACACCTCTGGCTCGAACAGCATGCCGACGGATACGAAGAACAGAACGGAAAACGCATCCCTCAGCGGTAAAGATTCTTCAGCTGCCCGATAGCTTAGCGGCGACTCTCTCATGACCATGCCGGCAAAAAACGCGCCGAGTGCAAAGGAGACGCCGAAGAGTGCGGCGGAACCATAAGCAATGCCGACGGCGGCCGCGACGATGCACAAAGTAAAGAGCTCGCGAGAGCCGGTCCTAGCAATCTGCCAGAGCAACCAAGGAAAGAGACGCCGGCCTACAACAAGCATCAGCGCCACAAACACCGATACCTGGCCGATCGTCAGCGCCAGGGTTATCGATAAGCTTCGATTTCCTGGAGGTTCAGCCGCAGCATTCCCCGTGCCTCCGAGCCACAGCGCCATTGCTGGAAGCAGTACCAGGACGAGCACCATCACAAGATCTTCGACAAGGAGCCAGCCGATGGCAATGCGGCCATTGACGGAATCAAGCACACCCCGACTCTCCAAGGCTTTGAGGAGGACTACCGTGCTTGCCACGGAGAGGGCAAGACCGAATACGATTCCAGCGGCAAGACTCCACCCCCAAGCGGCCGAGACAGCCATTCCCAACACGGTGGCGACCGTGATCTGGACAACGGCGCCGGGTAACGCGATTTGCCGCACCGCCAACAAATCGTCCAGTGAAAAGTGCAGCCCGACTCCGAACATCAACAGCATCACGCCGATTTCAGCGAGCTGGCTCGATAATTCGACGTCGGCAACGAAGCCCGGTGTTGCGGGACCGATGATAATGCCGGCAACGAGATAACCGACCAGAACCGGCAGCTTTAACCGCGCTGCGATAAAGCCCATGATCAGCGCAAGTCCTAAGCCGGCAGCGATTGTGCTGATTAACGTAACGCTATGAGGCACGTAGCTCTTCTCCTACTTTGACTGCCGGGTGGCCATGACTTAGGTCCAGAGCCGAAACTGTCGCCGGTGGATTTTGCCAATCCGAAAGTCTTCAATCACACGGCAAACAACCGGCCGTGACTTGCGGCTTGATTGATGTCTTGCGCCTGCCCGTTCCGGATCGATGATTTGCCTGCGCCTGAAAAACCGGCACAGAGCTGTCAGGCACAGCGTCGAACAGCAATTTTATCGCGGATTGAGCGTGCTGATCAGCTTGAATGGCCCGTTAGACGCGGCGGTTTGTTTAAGGTTTGTGTCCGGTACAGCGACACAGAACGAAGGTATAATGAATACCCTGTGCCCGCAACTTCTGCGCACAAAAGTAGCAATTTCCAGCGAGACGCCACGCCGACGATCCGTTCAAAAGATCCGTTTTCAAAAGCTCAGTGCTTGTCCGAGAACATGGCTGCTCCCGAATCGGACGATGAAATGCGCGGGGTTTTCTCGAAAGATCATCTGCGTATTCGAAAACGTTAGCCGAGGATCGCTTTATGCGCTGATTCGTTCCACTTTACTTTCTTACCCGGCCGATTTCAGTTATCGTGCGAACGTTTTGGCAACTTCGCCCGACATCAATTAGCTCGGAGGTCGATCGGGATGGAAAGAAAGTGGTGGCTCGTGATCGTCGGTTGCATCACCCATGCGGTGAACACCGGCTTGAGTTATTTCGGCATGAGCGCCTACTTTCCTTCCTTCGAGCGCGAGTTCGGTTGGAGTCGCACCGCAATTTCGGGCGCTTTTTCTCTGGCGCGCATTGAATCCGGCCTTCTCGGACCCATGGAAGGGTATGTCACAGACTCGCTGCCGATGCTCTACGCCGTCATCGTTCTCGGCATCGTTCTCGGTTCCAGCCTTGGTTACAACATGCCGATCAGCGTTCTGATCGCCAAGGTTTTTCGCGAGAGAAGAAGCCTGGCTTTTGGCATCTTCCGCATGGGACCGGGGATCTCGGGGCCAATGGTTCCGTTGGTTGGATGGATGATCGGCTCATGGGGATGGCGAACCGCAGCGGTGATATCCGGATGTGTTCTGCTGGCCGTTGGATTGCCGCTCGCCTGCGTTATCAAAAAAATTTACTCCCAAGAAGAAGCCGCGATTGTAACCGCGGAGAAATCCGATGCGAATTCGAAAAACTCTCCGCATTCTTCGAATGATCCGCAGTTCACTCTCAAGGAGGCCTTGCGTCATCGATCTTTTTGGTTGCTTTCGGTCGCGATGGGCATGCGCCATCTGGTGACCGAAGGAGTTTCGGTTCACTTTGTCATTCTCCTGGTGGACCGCGGCTGGAGCACTGAAGCGGCCAGCACATTGCTCGGCATCTCCGCATTGATCGGCGCGCCGGCGCGCATCGGCATGGGCTGGTTGGGAGATTTGCTCGATAAGCGGCGGCTGGTGATGGGACTGCTATTGGCGCTGAGTATCTCCGTGCTGTTGATGGGCTATACCGCCCAAGCGGTTGTTTTTACCACGTGCATGATTATCTATTCACTGGCGTACGGTGGGCTGGCCGCTTTACAGGAACCGATTCGCGCCGACTATTTCGGCACGCGAGCATTCGCGACGATTCAAGGCATGAGCCGATCGGTTGTGACTGCGGGCACCTTTCTCGGTCCTATC
>JAJONK010000594.1 GCA_021323355.1 Deltaproteobacteria bacterium | reverse complement strand
TATCGCCAACGCATCAGCAGGATATCCGCTGCAACGCATCGCTACTCCCGAGGATATTGCCGGCGCGGTGCTCGGCTTGATTACCGGCGGTGATTTCGTGACCGGCCAGACCTTGATCGTCGATGGCGGGTTGAGCTTGAGTTAGGGACACAGAATTCATGGCAAGCGCTGAGTTGATCCACGAGTTGCACGACAGTCGACTGGTTGCCGTTCTTCGCTCCCAAACCGCTGAAGAAGCGATGCTTACGGCCAAGTCTGCCGCAAGCGCCGGAGTAAAGTTTGTCGAGGTCACTTTGAGTGTTCCGGGAGCTTTAGAAGTCATCGCAGCCTTGGCTAGGGAAAGCACCGTCCACGTCGGCGCAGGAACGGTGCTGTCGAAGAAACAAGCTGAAGCGGCGATTACCGCAGGGGCGCAGTTCGTGGTATCGCCATCATCGGAACTCGATCTGATTGCCATTTGTCACGGGGCCGATGTCGCTTGTTATCCAGGAGCGGCGACGGCGACCGAAATCTATGCCGCCGCACGTGCCGGCGCCGATCTAGTTAAAATATTTCCCGCGGATTGCCTTGGCGGGCCGAACTTTATCCGCCAGATGGCCGGACCTTTTCCCGAAATTCGTTTCATGGTGTCGGGCGGAGTGAGTCTTACAAATGTGAAGGAATATGTTCATGCCGGCGTGACCGGCATTTGTCTTGGCAGCGCTTTTCTCGCCAACACATTAGCGGACCAGGGCGAACGGGGCTTGGTGAACGAGATCAAGGAGTTCGTCAAATTTGTCGCTCGAGCCAAATCGCAGAAATAACAATCATGGCAAACATACAATTGACCTTAGCGTGCGAGGACTATGATCGGACCCGTCCAATCAAAGATGGACGCATCAAGCCTGAAGGTATCGAGATTAACTACCTCGTGATGTCGGTGGAAGAAATATTCTGGCGTATGATGAAGTACGAGGAGTTTGATGTTTCAGAGCTGTCGATGGGGGCTTTTTTGACGGCGGCGGCGCGTGGACGACGCCCGTTCGTAGCCATACCCGTATTTCCCTCGCGGACCTTTCGCCATCGCTGCATTTTCATCAACACAGCATCCGGGATCGGCCGACCGGACGAACTCCGCGGCAAACGCATGGGGGTTCCTGAATACAGCATGACGGCTGCGGTATGGTTGCGCGGGTTGTTTGAGCATGAATACGGTATTCCGCCCAGTGAAATTCATTGGATTCAAGCGGGTGAGGAACAGCCGGGCCGTAAGGATCGGGTCGATTTCGAAATGCCACCCGGAGTTCGGATGGATAGTAAAAACGACCGAACCTTGAACGAGATGATCGCCAGCGGTGAAATCGACGCGATGATGTCGCCACGTATGCCGACCTGCTTTCTCGAAGGCGCGCCGAATGTGCGCCGACTTTTTCCCAACTATCGCCAGGCCGAGATGGACTACTTTGCCAAGACCGGCTTGTTTCCAATCATGCATGTCATGGTGATCAAGGGCAATCTATGAAAAGGATCCGTGGGTGGCCCAAACACTCTATAAAGCGTTTTGTGAAGCTAAGGATCTGTGCATGCGAGAGCTTTATGACACCAATATCCTGCGTGTCAGCTTGCCATGGACGTCGGCGGAATATGAAGATACCCGCGATCTGATGACGGCGGATTACTGGCCTTATGGGTTGACCCCGAATCGAATGAACTTGGAAACCCTGCATGATTATCTTTATGAGCAGGGATTGATCAAGCAGAGATTAAATCTCGACGAACTGTTTGCGCGCGAAACGCGCGAGGCGTTTAAAATTTAGCGTTTCTTGCAGCTTTCCTGCGGCTGATCCTGGCTGTGCGCGTTCTCACTGGCAGCGCCTTTATCGGTATCCTCTCATACCCCAAGGTGTAAAAACCATGATCTGCGTTGGGCTCGGTAGTGCCTCTTTGCTGAAGGCATGGCGATGATTAGGCAGATATCTGTTTGGAAATCCTTTCACGAACATGTCTAAAAGCATTGTGCTTTCGCGGTAGTGCATCGGGATTGCCACTTTCGGTTTGAGTTGCTGCAAAACCTCGCGCGCCGTGTCCGGCGGCATAGTAAAACTGCCACCGATAGGAATCATGGCGATGTCCACTTTGCCGAAAGCCTTAATTTGCTCCGCGGTCAGTTTGTGCGCCAAATCGCCTAAGTGAGCGATGCACAGTGTGCCGAGGTCGAAGACGAAGGCAGCCCCTTTAAGAGCGTTGCCGAATTGCTGCTGGTAAACCGGCACTGTGTAAATCAGAACGTCACGCACGGTCGTGCTGATCTTGTTCCATTCGGCGCCATAATTTCCCAAGCCACGCAGGACGATAGGGTTGCCTTTGGCAATCTCAACGTAGTTATGATTTGGATGTTCTCGCCCGACGGTGATCGCGTGAGGGCTGATGTCGGGGGTCGGATACATGCCGGGGGCGATCGGATCCGTGATAATTTTCGTCCCCTTCGCCGTCGTGATCTGAAAGAAGTTGTGACCGAAGAACTCGACTACGGCGTCGGCTGCTGCGGCGTGTGCCGGTTGTATGAAACCGCGCGCGACGTCGAGCTCTCGACAGGCGGAGTATGCCGGACCTAGTGAAATTAGGACGAGCAGCACTGCCAACAGGACCAGTCGTGTTCTCATGAAGACCTTAAGAGAACCTGGCTTTATGGACGATCTGTTCGGCTTTGAAAAAGTCGGCGATATATTCGCTCGCCGGAGCACGGTACAGATTCTCAGCCGTATCGACTTGTTCGAACCTGCCGTTTCTCATCACTGCAAGCCGATCCGCCAGCGCAATTCCGTCCGCTATGTTATGTGTCACATAAATCGTTGTCAGCCTGTTTTCCTGATGGAACTTCAAGATTTCGCCGCGCATTCGCAGCCGGTTGGGAGGATCGATGTTGCTCAGGGGTTCGTCCATGAGGAGCACCTGCGGAGCGGTCGCCATAGCCCGTCCTAGGGCAACCCGCTGCTGTTGTCCGCCGGACAGCTCCGTCGGCCTGCGCTTAAAGAAATTCTCTTCGATGCCGACGCGCCGCGCCAATGGACGAAGCAGCTCGCCGATTTTATCAGTGGACCATTTACGCACTTTCAGCGGCAGCGACAAATTGCTGTACTGGCTTTCATCAAAGACTCTCATGTGCGGCCACAGGGCGAAATTTTGAAAGATCATCTGCACGTTGCGTCTGCCGACAGGGATGTCATTGACCGGCATTCCGCCGATCAAGATGGTGCCGGCGTCAGGTGCTTCGAGGCCGGCGATAAGTCTAAGGGTCGTGGTCTTACCGCAGCCGCTCTCGCCGACGACTACGAGAAACTCACCGCTATGGACGTCGAGGTTGGCATGGTCAACCGCTAGGACCCGGCCGAACTTCTTGGTGAGGCCGCGTAGTGATAGAGAAACCACAGGGGCTTCATGCTAGTAAACGCCGCCGAAAAAAACAATGACAAACCTGGTGGCGGCGTCCCGGCAACTTGTTTATGATGCGTCCAATCGAAAGGCGATTTCTATTCTGGAAGGGGATTTCTTATGCACGGAATGCTTTCACCTGAAGAGCTGATCGCGGATCTTCAGAATACGTTACAGCAGCGCCATCCAAAACCCCACCCGATTCGCCAGCTGCTCCTGAGCGGGCGGCTGACCAGGGAGCAGCTCCAGTGGTGGGCCAAAAATCAGTTTCATGA
>JAJONK010000098.1 GCA_021323355.1 Deltaproteobacteria bacterium | reverse complement strand
ATATCGATGAACTCTGTGGCAACTTACGACAGCATGTGGTTTTTCACAATCATTGAAATTTGGCTCGGTAATCCAAGCAATTGAAACTATTCCAGGGGCGCACAGGCTCTTAGCGCGTTGCATATTACAACGGCAAAGAATTGCCGAGCCCGGCGCAAAGCCACTGCACATTCACGTTTATTCCAAGAACATGGGCTCGGTTCGCGGGCACGTCGCTTGCGTCTAGTCCGGAATACAAAGCGGCTCTCTGGCCGCGCAAAGTTTGAGATTCGAAATTTAGAAAGGAGGAGCTGACATGAAAAAATTACTTTTTGCATTGTTGTTGGCAGTGACCGTCGTGAGTTCGATGATCGATCTCGCCACGCCGGTGAGCGCCCAAGAAGAAGATCCCAAACCCAAGAAGCCCGAAGGGGAATGATCCGCAGAAGTTGATCTCAGCTTGCAGCAAGGGGGCTTTGTGCCCCCTTCTTGTTTATGACAGACCTCGTGAGATCTGCTGTCGGTTATCTTATTCGAAATTCAGTAAACTCTCCTCGAAAGCCGTGCCGCTGCAAATCCACTTCATCGACTCGAGCTCCTGGCGGTCCCTGGCGGCACCAGGCGATGAGTTCTTCGATGCTATCCGATCGCCCTTCGGCCACCAGCTCCACTGAACCATCGTGGCGATTCATGACCCAGCCGGTCAGGCCCAAGTGTCGCGCCTGTTGCGCTGTGGAGGCACGAAAATAAACACCCTGCACTCGACCTTTCACAATCAACCGAATACGCGCATGGGACGGAATGGTTGGCATTGCTGCCGGTTTTCTAACGCAGCCACCGCTCTGGCGCAAGCCGGTTGACTCAGCGATACCGCCGCAAAATTATTTGACAACCGCCCCGCAGTTTCGATAGGCTTTTGCCGGTTCTAAGGGTTTACCGAAGAGCCCGTGCCGTGGTCCTCCAGACCGATTTAGGCCCTGCCCTTTGGCGACTCGATCCGCGCAAATGCGCACTCGTGAATCAAAAAGGAGGGTCTGATGGGAGCCAAATTGTATGTCGGCAACCTGCCGTATTCGGTGACGGAAGAGAGATTGCAGCAGCATTTTGCGCAGCACGGCTCGGTGATCAGCGCTCGTATCGTTACCGATAAGTTCACGGGCCGTTCCAAAGGTTTCGGCTTTGTCGAGATGAGTTCCGATGCTGAAGCCGAGCGCGCCATTAACGCTCTGAACGGAACCGATTTTGAAGGACGTAACGTGGTCGTCAGCGAGGCCCGTCCGCAGGCGCCGCGAGAGTCTGGGTTCGGTGGCGGCGGAGGCGCCGGCAGACCCCGTCGGGATCGTTACTGATCAGGTTGTCAGGAGCTTTAGCAGCTCTTGCTCATCGATGATCCGGACGCCGAGCTCTCGAGCCTTCTTGAGTTTGGAGCCCGGCTCCGAACCAGCGACAACATAGTTGCTATTGCGGCTGACGGCGCTGCTTATCCTGCCGCCTAGGGCTTCGATACGGCGCTGCGCTTCCACCCTCGACATGGTCTCGAGTCCACCGGTAAGAACGAACGTCGAACCGGAAAGAGCGCCTCGTTTGATACGCTCCGCCTTGAAGCGAATGCCGGCCTCTAAAAGTTTAGCGATCACTTGGCGGTTTTCGTCTTGGGAGAAAAACCGCGCGATACTTTTGGCCACCTCCGGGCCGATCTCGCGCACCTCCATCAATTTCTCCTCGCCTGCATTCATAATCGTCTTCAGGTCGCCGAAGTGCTCGGTCAAGAGTTTCGCGGTGGCTTCGCCAACGTGCCGAATGCCCAGAGCGGTCAAAAAACGAGTGAGAGTCGAATCCTTACTGCGTTGCAAAGCAGCGAGCAGGTTTTGCGCCGATTTTTTGGCCATGCGATCCATGCTCGCCAATTGCTCTTCTGTCAGGCTGTAAAGATCGCCAAGATCCTTGACCACGCCCCGTTCGACCAGTTGATCGATTAGCTTGTCACCGAGCCCCTCGATATCCATAGCGTTGCGCGAACCGAAAAATTTTACACTTTCCTTGAGCTGCGCCGGACACGAAATACCGATGCAGCGGTAAGCCGCCTCGCCTTCCTCGCGGTAAACTGCCGCGCCGCATACCGGACAGTGCTCGGGCATGCAAAAATGTTTCTCTTGCCCGGTTCTTTTCTCGGTGATCACTTTCACCACATAAGGAATGACGTCGCCGGCGCGCTCGACCATCACCGTGTCGCCGATGCGAATGTCTTTGCGGTTAATTTCATCCATGTTGTGCAAAGATGCGCTTTTCACCATTACGCCACCGATGGCGACGGGTTCCAGGCTGGCGACCGGAGTCAACGTGCCGGTGCGGCCGACCTGGGGTTGGATGTCGAGGATGCGGGTTGTCGCCTGGCGCGGTTTGAATTTATAGGCAATCGCCCAGCGCGGCGAGCGAGCGATTTCGCCGAGCCGGCGTTGCAGCTCGTGAAGATTGACTTTGACTACCAAGCCGTCGATCTCGTACGGAAGTTCATCACGCCGGCTCTCCATGTCGTCGCGAAATTTCAGAATATCGTCAATGCCACGGCAGAGCCGCGCAAACGGCACCGGCTTTAAGCCCCAATCCTGAATCGCCGCGCGAAATTCACTGTGGCTCGCCAAGCTGGTTCCGGCGACGACCCCCGTCCCATGGAAAAAGACATCCAAAGGCCTTTTCGCGGTCAATGTTGAATCGAGTTGCTTCAACGAGCCGGCGGCGGCATTACGCGGATTGGCGAAGACCGGTTGTCCCGCTTCGTCGCGTTCCCGATTCATCCGCTGGAAGGCCGCCCGCGAAAGGAAAACCTCGCCGCGCACCTCAAGCCGCTCTGGCGCGGGGCGGGTTCCGCCGCGCAACACCAGCGGAATCGAACGGATGGTTTTGAGATTGAGCGTGATATCCTCGCCGTTGATGCCATCGCCGCGAGTTGAGCCAACAGTGAACCGGCCGTCAACATAGACCAGCTCCACGGCAACGCCGTCGATTTTGGGCTCGACCAAGTATTCGATCGGTTCTGTTGACCTTAGAAACCTGGCTATTCGTTCTTCGAACTCTGTGAGATCTTTTTGATCGTTGGCATTGCTGAGCGACAACATCGGCAGCGTATGCCGGACCGTGCTGAACTTGTCCAAAGGCGGCGCGCCGATTTTCTGAGTCGGTGAATCCGGCGCGGCAAATTGTGGATGAGCCGCTTCGAGCTCGATCAGGCGGTGGAATAGCCGGTCGTACTCGGCATCAGTGATCAACGGATTGTCGAGCACATGGTAATGATAGTTGTGCTTCTCAAGCTCTTGGCGCAGCGCGATAATCTCTTTCTCGGCCGCACTTTCAAGATTTTTTGCCATAGGATCAGCTAATTAAACTTCACTCGCTGAATTAATCAGAATTAGCATAGTTGGCGCGCTGAATGAAGCTTGCTGGAGCGTTGTTCATTGACCGACTCTGGTGAGTATGTTAACCAAGTCGATGATGAGAACACGGTTTTACGGGGGCGCTGTCGGGATTTTGATCTTGTCCGGTTGCGCCTTCCGCAGTCCCGTGATCAAAGCTCCCGCCAACGGGCTGTTCGGAACTTCTGAAGCCCCTTTCGTGCAGCACCAACGAGTTGAGGTCCCGGCTGAATCCAAAGGTCTTTCGCACTTCATGAAGGGCAACCTTCTGCTTGGCGAAGGCAGATTTGATGAAGCTCTCGCGGAATTCGAGAGCGCTGCGGACGTCAACCCCGAAGATGCGTTCCTGCGCTTTCGCTTAGCCACTCTTTACGTCAGGAAAGGCGATCTTAAACGAGGGCTGGTGGAAGCTGAGGCTGCAAGACGGATGGACCCCACTAGCCTGGAAAACCGTTTGCTACTGGCTGGGCTCTATTCATCCCTGGGAGAAAATCAGAAGGGCATCGCCGAATACCACGAGGTTCTCAAACTCGATCCGAAGAACCAGGAGGCTCTGCTGTACTTAGGCGCGCTCTACTTACAAAACGACGACACCTCTCGAGCAACCGAAATGCTCGATAATCTGCTGAAGCTCGACAGCGACTCGGTGCTGGGTCACTATTATCTCGGACGTGTGCGCGCCAAGTCCAAGCTCTATCTAGCGGCCGAGCAGAGCTACCGCAGAGCCTTGGAATTGAATCCCAAGTCTGAAGCGGTGCTGATGGACTTGGCGCTAGTCTATGAACTGCAGGGCAAGACCGAAGAGGCCATTCAGACCTACCAAAAACTCCTCGGACTGAATGCGCAGAATGTTTGGGCGCGAAAACGGCTGGGCGAGCTATATGTCGGCCAAAACAAATTGGACGATGCTCTGGCGCAGTTCGAAAATTTGAAAAGCAACGAAGCGGATCCGCGCGAAACGCGGATCAAAATCGGACTCATTTTCTACGAAAAGGGCGACTTCGAACGGGCCGCTACCGAATTCAATCTGGTTTTGGCCGGCGATCCCGAGAACGACCGGGCGCGGTACTATCTCGGCGCCACCTATGTCGAATTAAAGGCCGATGAAAAGGCGCTGGCCGAGTTTTCAAGAATTACCGAGAAGAGCGACTTGTATTTAGACAGTCGTTTGCAGATGGCCTATCTCTATGAGCGCACCGAACAGTTACAAAAAGCCATCGATTCGGTTCAATCGGTGCTGCGCAAGAAAAGCGACCGCAAAGAAGTCTATGCGTTTCTTTCGAGCTTGTACCGGAAAGCCAAGGATTTCCCCAAAGCCATTGAGGCAATGGAGCGCGTAATCGTGCTGGATCCGAAGAGTGATCAGGCCTATTTCCAATTGGGAGCGCTGCACGACGAAGCCAAGAATAAAGAGCAAAGCGTCGCTAACATGAAACGGGCCATCGAACTCAATCCGAAGAACGCCGCGGCGCTTAACTACCTCGGCTATACCTGGGCGGAGATGGGGGTGCGGCTCGATGAAGCGGAACAGTTGATACAGCGAGCGCTGCAAATTGAACCTAACGACGGCTTTTATATCGACAGTCTTGGCTGGGTATACTTTCAGAAAGGTGACTACACCAGTGCGGTCGAACAGTTAGAGCGCGCCGTGGCTATCACGGTCGATGATCCGACCATCATCGAGCATCTCGGCGATGCTTACGTAAAGGTTGAAAAATTCGATCGTGCTTTGGTGAGCTATCGAGAGGCGATCGAAAAATCCAAAGAGAACGATCAAGTCAAACGAATCCGTGAAAAGATCGAACGCCTGGAGAAGAAAATTTGACGGCGTCTCGGCGGCGCAGGTTATCCGCTGGCGTGCGCAATCTCGTGTGGCTGGCAGCAGTTTGCACGACGATTGTCGGCTGTGCCACCGTCACTCCGCCGGCAGCCAAGCCACAGCTCCCGGCCAAACAGTGGCAAGCCGGCGAGCTGATCAACGCCCTAAGCAAGCGTCATGAACAATTTCGCACGTTGCGCGCTTTAGCTCGGCTTGATTATGCCGGGCCGGACGGTAAGGGCAATGTGCAAGAAGCAGTTCTGGTCGAGAGGCCGGACCGGCTCCGGCTGGAAACATTGACCTTCCTTGGCGCTGTCTTGATCGTTACTGTCAATGATCGAGAGATCATCGGATATCACCCGCGCGAGGGAATCTTTGTGCGCGGACCGCGAACCAAGGAAAATTTGTTGCGCTATACACAAATTCCTCTCGAACTAGCCGAAATAACCGCGCTAATGTTGGGCTTGCCGCCGGTTGACACAGGCGCGCAGCTGCGGCAGGAGGGTCCCGCTCTGGTGTTCTCGCCAAACGGAACCAAGCAGGATGCCGTGACATTCGAGGCGCAAACCCCGGTCCCGACCAAATGGGAACGCTTTAATGACGCCGGCGCGGTGGAGTTAAGCGCCGAGTTTTTGAATTATATTTCAACGCCGGCCGGCCCATTTCCATCGAGGATCCAGATTGAGGCACGTCTGCAGAAGCGAAAACTTGAGATCCACTATCAACAGCCCGAAGTCAATGCTTCGCTCCCGCCGGAAATCTTTACACAGGAAAAGCCGGCTCATGCTGAGGAACTGCGGCTGGAGACTCTGGGCGGTTAGTCATGCTTCTGACGAGAGGCTTGGCGGTCCTATTATCTTTTTTCCTGCTGATCGGGTGCGGAGACAAGGGCGAAATTAGCAACGGCGGTTCCCAAGCCACAATCGATGTCAAAAACCCCGGCCCGCCGGTCAGCGGCGACTGGCTGATCATCCATGCCTTGAGCGATCCTGAACAGCTCAATCCCCTCACCAGCAACGACGCCGGTTCCAGCGAAGTCAATGGTTATATCTTCGAGGGTCTCTTAAGCCGCGACCCGCGTACTCTGGAGTTGAAGCCGTTGATCGCGGAATCGAGACCGGAGATTTCGGATGATAAACTTAGCTATACTTTCAAAATCCGGAAAGATGCGCGGTTTCAGGACGGGCGCCCGGTTACCGGTGAGGATGTCCTCTTTAGCGTCAAGGCAATCAAATGCCCATTCGTCAATGCGCCCTTTCTAAGGGTTTATTTCAACTCCGTCACCGACGCTCAGCTTATCGATCCTTTCACGATCCGATTCTTCATCAGAGAACCCTATTTTTTAAACGAGAGTGTGCTGGGTGCGGTGACTGTGATGCCGCGTCATTACTACGACCGAGAGAATCTTTTGCGCTCGATCACGGTGCGGCAGCTATCGCAAGATCCAACGAAATTACCCGCTGAGGTAAAGAAATTTGCCGACCTGTTTAACCGCAACTACAACCGCAATCCGCTCGGCTCCGGACCCTACAAGTTCAATCACTGGAAAACCGGCAGTGAAACCGAGCTGACGCGCGACACAGATTATTGGGGTAACGGTAAAGAAGGAATCGACCAGCCCCATGTCGATAGGCTTAAATTTCGCGTGGTCAACAACATGGACGCGGCGCTCACCCGTCTCAAGAGCGGCAGTTTGGACTACATGGAGAGTTTGCAGCCGGTGCAGGTGGTGCGCGGGACCAGCAGCGAACGATTCAAGCGACAATTCAAAAAATACGAGTATTACGCGCCAACCTACACCTATATCGGATGGAATAACGATCATCCGATATTTGGAGACAAACGAGTACGCCAGGCAATGACGTATCTCACCAATCGCAAGCAAATCGTCGATACCGTGCTCTTCGGTTTGGGGGAGGTAGTGGACAGCCATATTTATCTTTTTCGGCCGGAATACGACAAAACTCTAGTGAGTTATCCTTTCGATCCGGCAAAAGCGCTAGCCTTGCTCAATGAAGCTGGCTGGAAAGACACCGATGGCGACGGCCTGCTTGACAAGGTGATCGACGGCACCCGAATTCCCCTGCGTTTTGAAATCAAAATCAACGCTGGAAACACGGTACGGGAAAGTATCGCGTTGGTGCTCATGGACGAGCTCAACAAGCATGGCATCGCGGCGAGCGTGCGTCAGTTGGACTGGACGATATTTCTCAACGACGTCAAGAATCATCAGTTTGACGCGGTAGTGCTGGGTTGGGCGATGTCGACGACCGAGCCCGACGCCTACCAGGTTTGGCACTCCTCTCAAGCGGCCAATAAAGGGTCCAATGCTATTAGCTATAAAAACCCGCGCGTGGATGAAATTCTGGAACAGTATCGCCGCGAGTTCGACCCGCAAAAGCGCATTGAGCTGTACAAAGAATTTCAGCAAATCTTGCATGACGAACAGCCTTACACGTTTCTTCACGTCCGAAAAACCGTCTCCGCGGTGCATCGTCGTTTCCAAGGTGTCGAAGTTTTTCCCGACGGGCTCAAGCCCATCGACTGGTGGGTGCCGGCGGCGCAACAAAAATACGCAAACAGCATCGCTGCGCAATGACCGGGTATCTCATAAAGCGCCTGTTGCTGATGGTACCTACATTTATCGGCATTACCCTCGTCGGATTTCTGATCATGCGCCTTGCGCCCGGAGATCCAGCGGAACTGCGCGCGGCAGGCGGTCTTGGCGCAGCAGCAGGGGGCGGAATATCGGTGGAGAAACGTGGCTCGGTCGACGAGGCCATTGCGCAGTGGCGCGCGCAGTACGGACTCGATAAACCGCTTCACGTCCAATATCTGGTCTGGCTTAGAAATATCGCCACCCTCAGCTTCGGCGAA
>JAJONK010000593.1 GCA_021323355.1 Deltaproteobacteria bacterium | reverse complement strand
TCACTTGCCAAGCGTGATCTCGCGATGCGCCACGTGACGCGCGGCGTACTCGAGAGCGGCATCGATATCCGCTTTTTCCAGGTAGGGGAAATCCTTTAAAATTTCTTCCGGTGTCATTCCGCCAGCCAGCATTTCAAGCACACGGCTCACCGTGATCCGCATGCCGCGAATCGTCGGTTCACCTCCGCAAAGGCCCGGCTTGATTGTGATACGCTCGATCTTCATACGTGCATTTTACTGTAGCACCGAAGGAACGCAATCTGCTCAGTGCGCATGAAAAACCCGGGGTCGGATCAAATCCTGACCTTAAATCTTGAATTCCGATCCGTTCAAGGTAGGCCACGCGGTCGCTTGCATCGCGAAAATATCACGTCGGTGATTTCCTCGCACGATCACATGGTATAAAACACCTTCGAACTCAACTCTCGGCTTGCGCGCCATTACCTGCTTGTATCTCTACGCACCCCGATAAAGTCAATAACTCATGCCTGGCACCAATCCACAATCATGGCACCAATGCACAATCAATGTTGCACGGCAAAACCTGACCCCGCGTCGATTCCTCTCGGGTGCTCCGGCGAAGTCGATCGACAAAATCACATGACACTAGGTCAGATTGAAATCGGACCCGCGGCATGGTGCTTTGAGGAGCAGACATGACCGACTAATTGCTGCAATAAGACTTACCGCAGGCTACGAAGAATCGAATAATCCACCACATCGTTACCGCAGGCTACGAAGAATCGAATAATCCACCACATCGTTTACGGATACGCTTTTTTCTCCTTCACCGCGTGCATAGGGACTGTCCATTGCCTTCTTCAATCGGTCTTCGGGCATTATCAGATTGTCCAACATGACTTCTGTGATTTCATTATACGAATTCTCGGCAATTTTACTGTTGACCTTGAAGCTTTGCTGAATGTATTCGATCGTGCCTCGGCGATCCTGCTTTATGCGACGGAACGAATCGAGCATTGCCTTCACGGTGCCACGGATCCTTTCCGGCCGGCTGCGGAGCCTGTCCCTACTGGTCGCCAAGCCGTTAAACGGCGCCTCGACAACGTCGCCTGTTTTCGCCAGTACTTTGAACCCCTGGAGCACCATTTCTCCGGTGAACGGCGGGCTGAGCACCGAAGCCTCCAGCGAACTCTGCTGGAGCCCTATCATGCTGACGGTGGTGCTTCCGGTCTGAATGAAGGTAATTTTTTTGACGTCCACGCCATTTTGCGTAAGCATCCAAACCGCCGCATTGTGGCTTTCGGAGCCGATACGGGAGACTCCGACCTTTTTCCCTTCCAGTTCTCTAAGCCGATTGATCGAAGTCCCTGTCACCAGTGAGAACAGCGGTGCTTTGTATAGCACGGCTACAACTTTCAGCGGCAGCCCCTTGCGGATCGCATCGATCGCCGTACCGACACCTGACATAAAATCCAGCTCGCCTGCTACGACCCCGGCAACCTGCAAATTACTCCGGATCTGGATGATTTCAGCCTTCAAACCTTCCTTTTCGAAAAAGCCTTTATCCTGCGCGAAATAGAAGGGCATGAGGACGACATTTCTAACCGAAAGGCCGATTCTCACCGTATCCTGACCGCTAGCGGAAGCAGGCCCGAAGGCCGCCAACGCGAGCGATATCAAAAGTAGAACTACTTTCACAACTCACTCCAACTTGTTTAGTCTCAAACCGACATTAGTTTTACGGCTCGTCAATGCACAGAAAGAGGTCCCTCAGAGTGACTGGTTTGGCCAGCACCCCTTGCTCGCCCGCGTAGCGGATCAGCGTATCCAACACCGTCTCGTTCCCTCTGATGCCGTACCTCCAGGGATCCGCGCCCATTAACGCGCGCTGCTCTTCCCATACCTGGCGATTCCAGGCGAAATTCGAATAGGTGGCATCGGCATCATCGCGCAGAGCCAGCTGTTTGGCCTGATAGCAGGCGTCGAACATCTCTTGTGCGGCCGCCGGATACTTATCCAAATAAGTCTGCTGAAAGGTAATCGCATGGCTGATTGGAAAAATCTTCGTGCGCCCGTAGTACGCCTGCTCTACCGCCTTGGAATCCGGAAACAACCTGCGTACGCCGCTCTCTTCAGGAACGTCGGGAACAATGATGGCGTCGAACTCGCCCCTGACCAGGCGCGCCGCCAGAGATTCCTGTCCCGGCATAACTTCCAACCGTGCCCCGGTCGGCAATGCTAGATCCAAAGCTGTCTTGCGGCGCGCAATCCAGTGAATATCCTGGGCCTCTACCCTATAGTCGTCGCTGAGAATACCGCGCATCCATAAACCTGCCGTGTTGAGCCAGCTTGGAATGCCCACACGCCCACCTTTTAGCTGCGCCGGTTCTTGCAGCGGCGAATCTTTGCACACGAAGATATACGAATGGCGAAATTTCCGATTGGGAAAGACGGGGATGGCCATCAACGGCGCGCCGCGGCTCTTGAGCGCAAGATAATTCGCCAGGGAGAATTCCCCGGCGTCGAACCTGCCGGCAAGAAATTCTTCATGGCCCTGAGCATCATCTTCGAACGCCGTCGCTTTGAGCTCGAAGCTGGCCAACTTCACGCGGCCATCGCACAGCGGTTTGGCGCGCAAATGATAGCCCGCCGCAAACGATAATGTAGGCTTGTCACCATCTCTCATTCGGCTCTCCTTTAAGCAATCAATCGCGTCATATCACGAACTAGAGCGATCTTGAACTCACTAAGGGACGGAGTTTCTAGCTTGCCTCCAGGCGTGGACCGATTCCGCGCCCGCCGACAATTACAGGTGACTTATGGTTTGTGAAATGCAACGAGTTCGACCCGACGATTGTGTCAACTGATATAGCGGCAGTCCACAAATCGTGCGAGTCTGCAAAGAAACACGTTTTCTCTTGATGGAGAGCCGCTGAGTGTCGCGAAGTCACTTTCGCCGTTACGATT
>JAJONK010000097.1 GCA_021323355.1 Deltaproteobacteria bacterium | reverse complement strand
TCCCTCGCCCCGATCCAACCGTTCTTTGATTTTGGCGTGAGCGATATCCCGGGCAACGATCATTGTGCCGGTAAGTGAAAGCTGGGTTGTTACGTTATGCTTCGACAGCTGCGCCAAAATTTCCTTCATCGGACGGTTGAGATCCACTCGCACCACATTGCTGGTGACCTTGCCACGATACTCTTCCGGAATGAGCCGGCCTGGATCGCGTTCCAATTCTTCAAGCCAGATCCCGTCGCGGTTGATCTTCGCCTTAACATTGCGGTCGGCGGAACACGAAACGCCCATACCCACTGGGCAGGACGCGCCATGGCGAGGCAACCGGATAATCCGCACGTCCAATGCGAAATACTTGCCGCCGAACTGCGCCCCATAACCTGATTTATAGGCGGCCTGCAACAGCTTCTCCTCGGTCTCGACATCGCGGAATGCGCGTCCGTGAGCATTGCCGGTGGTCGGCAGATGATCGAGATAGCCGGTGGTGGCAAGTTTAACGGTTTTAAGACACGCTTCGGCCGAGGTTCCGCCGATGACGAACGCCAGGTGATATGGCGGGCAACCGGCGGTCCCCAGCGTTATCATTTTTTCCGTCAGAAATTTTTCCAAGCTCCCCGGATTTAGTAGAGCCTTGGTTTCCTGGTACAGCGAAGTTTTGTTCGCCGATCCGCCGCCCTTGGTGACGAATAGGAACTGGTACTCCATGCCGTCCGTGGCCATAAGATCGATTTGCGCCGGCAAATTGGTGCCGGTATCGACCTCGTCGTACATGTTTAACGGCGCGGTTTGGGAGTAACGCAGATTTTCTTCGGTGTAAGTTTTGTAGATCCCTTTGGCCAGGTGTTCTTCGTCCTTAACACCGGTCCAAACCTGCTGGCCTTTTTTACCGACGATCGTGGCCGTGCCGGTGTCCTGGCAAAACGGCAGAATCCCCTTTGCCGCCGTGTCGGCATTGCGCAGCATCGCCAGCGCTACATAGCGATCGTTGTCGGAGGCTGCTGGGTCCTTAAGAATCGCCGCAACCTTTTCAAGATGAGCGGTTCGCAACAAGAAAGACACATCGCGAATGGCGATGTTCGAGAGATAAGTCAGCGCTTCGGGTGCAACCTTTAGTATTTCTTTGCCTTCGAACTGAGTGACAGAAACGTGTTCCTTGGTTAGCAAGCGATAT
This sequence comes from Deltaproteobacteria bacterium, assembly GCA_021323355.1. Classification (GTDB taxonomy): domain Bacteria; phylum Desulfobacterota; class Binatia; order UBA9968; family UBA9968; genus WHTF01. Next base: position 13,495 of record JAJONK010000097.1, on the reverse strand, counting down.
TTTGTCGTGTCTTTCTGTATGGGAAGCGGATCTTGGTAAACAAATTCAGGAGCAGCCATATTCGTACCTCATTGTGAAATAGTAGCGAAAAAATACCTGCTTGTCGACGTACTGCGATCAAGCGATTTTCGGCTGTTTAGCAGTGATGGTTGCGTAAAATTCGCCCGCGAATTCGCAGTATTTACCGGCGACAAACAAGTTCTTCTCTGGTCGAAGTGACAGCAAAAGACATTCGCGTGCTTCGGTCATAGACCGTTGACATATCAACGTCTGCTCGACTACTTTCTTTGATAATGGAGGGCGCATGAGAAGAGGAATTCTATCGCTTCTTTTTACTACGTTCTATGTTGCGATCACGCAGCCTGCCTTGGCGCAAACGTATGAGCAGCTCATTGCCGGCGCTAAAAAGGAAGGCAGACTTATCCTCTATGCTTCGGCCACCGCGCCTCAGCTACAGATGTATTTTGCCGCGTTCAATAAAAAGTATCCCTTTATCAAGACGGAATTCTTTCGCACCGGCAAACAAGCGCTGTTGAGTAAGGTCCTCCTCGAAGAGCAAGCCAAACAACGAATAGCCGACGTTATCCACACCAGCGTCATCGAAACCAGCATCATCAAAAAGCGCGGCGCGCTAAGCAAGTATGTTCCGCTCGAGGCCGCCGCTTACCCGGCGCAGTACAAGGATCCGGAAGGCCTTTGGACATCTGCCTACGCCAGCGGTACCCTTCTCGGATTTAACTCCCGCCAGGTTAAACGGCCCGAGGCACCCAAGAACTACGAAGATCTACTGAATCCGCGCTGGAAAAGCGCCATCGCCATTGATTCCAACAAGATCGAGTGGTTCGCCATGCTGTTAAAGCTCAAAGGCCAAGCCTTCATGGAGAAACTTGCCGACCAGCAGCCCACCGTCCGCTCAGGCAACACCTTAGTCTTGCAACTACTGGCTGCGGGCGAGTTTCCAATTTCTGCCGGCGTGTACGAATATTCGGTGGAGGACCTGAAGACCAGAGGAGCGCCGGTGGATTGGATCGGCTTGGAACCGGTCATCACTTACACGGTTGCCGTATCGCTTCCGTCGCAACCTCCTCATCCGTATTCCGCGAAACTTTTTATCGAATGGCTGTTGTCAAAAGAAGGCCAGGAGGTCGTCAATCAGTATGGCCGCGTGCCGATTCGCGATGATGTGGACTCTAAGTACGGCAAGATTCTCAAACAACACAAACTGCTGATGACCGACGTCGATCTAGGCCAGAAGGAAGAACAATTACACACCTACTGCTCAATGTGCACGTCGCGTTGCGGCGTTGTCGCAACTGTCGACGATGGGGTATTGACGCAAGTCAATACCGACCCTGAGCACCCCAATGGTTGTATCTGCGTCAAGGGCGCGGCCGCACCGGAAATCGTTTACTCGCCGGACCGGCTACATTATCCAATGGTACGAACCAGACCCAAGGGCGATCCTGATCCCGGTTGGACTCGCATCACCTGGGACCAGGCGCTCAATCTCGCCGCGTTGCGACTCGATGACATAAAGGATAACAACGGCGCCGAAGCCGTCGTCTTTTCCCGCGCGACCACCGCCGGCAGCGCTTCCATTGACTTCGACGGCTGGCTGCAAAGGCTGGCCAATGCATTTGGCAGTCCCAACCTGCTCACTTCCAATCATATCTGCACTTGGAACCGACGGATCGGATCGAAGTACACTTTTGGCGTAGGCATGCCGCTGCCGGACTTTGACCATACGAAATGCATTTTGATCTGGGGCATCAATCCGCCTGCCACTTCACCGGCGCAAGCGCTGCGCATCAATCGGGCGCGCCGGCGTGGCGCGAAACTGATCGTCATCGATCCGCGCAAGACTACGCTGGCGGCAAAAGCCGATTGCTGGTTGCGGGTTCATCCTGGAACTGACGGCGAACTGGCGATGGCGATGATCCACGTTCTCCTTGAAGAAAAACTTTTTGACGAGGAGTTTACCCGCCAGTGGACCAACGGATCATTGCTGGTTCGCTGCGATAATAATCAACTTCTCACGCAACGTGATCTGCAGATTACTGGAGACTCGAACACCTACATGGTGTGGAACCAACAAGAAAACGCGCCCAAAGCAATGCGAGATAATACTGCCGCGGCGCTTTTTGGCAGTTTCACTGTGGATCTCGGCGATGGAACAGCCATCGAGTGTCAAACCGCGCTGCAAATTCTCGCAAACAAAGCCGCCGCACACGCACCCGAACAATCGGCAAGCATTACGACAGTTCCTCCTAGCCACGTCAGAAGGGCGGTGCGCCTGTTCGCGACGGAAAAACCGTCGAGCTACTGCACATGGGTCGGGCTCGAACAAGACTGCGACGCTATGCAAACCAACCGCGCTGTCTGCTGTTTTTACGCGCTAACCGGCCAATTCGACGAGCGCGGCAGCAACGTTCTCTTCGCCACCACACCGACCAATCCGATCAACGGCCGCGAGCTATTGCCGAAAGCGCAAGCGGATCGCCGGCTAGGAATCGCACAGCATCCGCTCGGTCCGCCCACCGACCCGGGACTCGTCCAGGCTGCGGCAGTCTACCGGGCAATTCTCACTGAGCGCCCGTATCCGATCAAGGCTCTGGTGTTATTCGGCAGCGATCCACTGCTCGGACACGGCGATCCGCTCCACGGCAAAGCCGCACTGGAAGCGGTTGATTTCTACATCCACGTGGACATTACGCTTAATCCCAGCGCGGCATTCGCAGATTTGTTGCTGCCCGCGACAACGTGTTGGGAGAACGAAGCCTTGATGCCGTCTTTCGAAATCGCCGAAGACACGCTCAATTGGGCGCAGCTCCGGCCGGCGGCGGCAAAACCCGTGGGCGAGTCACGCTCGGATATGGAAATTATCTTCGATCTAGCCCAGAGCCTCGGTTTGGCGGACCAGTTCTTCAACGGCGAGGTCGAAGCAGCTCTCAAGCATCAACTGGCTCCGGCGGAAATTTCGACGCAGGAACTGCGACAAAATCGACTTGGAGTTCGAGCCAACGTCAGCACCAGGCACCGCAAGTATGCTGAGACTGATCCGCGCACCGGCGAAGCAAGAGGTTTCGAAACCGCCACGCGAAAGCTTGAAATTTATTCGACTGCGTTCGCCAAAGCCGGCTACCCGCCGCTACCGGTGTTCGAAACCCGAGTTGACGACACAGTTTCGCGCTATCCGCTCACTTTGACGTTTTACCGGCTCGTGCAATTCTGCGATGAGCAACACCGCAACATCCCGCGCCTGCGGCGATCGTTTCCCGAGCCCTTCGTCGAGCTTCATCCGAACACGGCTAAAACTGAAGGCATCGAAGACGGTGAATGGATTTTGCTGCAAACCGCGAACGGGAAGGTAAAGCTAAAGGCGAAATTCAACGAGTCGTTGCATCCGGCGGTCGTAACCACCGTGTACGGGTGGTGGCAAGCCTGCCAACTATCCAAGCTCAGCGGTTACGACCCATTCAGTCCAACCGGGGCCAATGCCAACCTGCTCATTGCCAACTCGGATGTGGATCCGATCAGCGCATCGGTTGCGCACCGCTCGCAGAGATGTCGCATCGGGAAAGTATCTAGTTAAAGTAATTAGCCGCTGGTTCATCTTGAACCCGAATTCCGCAGAAGAAATTGACACCTGTATATCGATCAAGAGGTGAGCCAGGAAGAGCGAAGGCACAGCAGCGAAAAATTTAAATGCCGTCTAGGGTGCTTGGTCCAGTGGTGGCAATTTTCCCGGGAGTCCGATGCAGTACTGGGGGTCCCAGACCGCTACAAGCCGCTGGCCCATTGCATTCGCTCTGGAGGGCTTACCGCTTGATCGCAGTGTCAATTTGGAGTGAGAAATCCGGGTTGAAACCGAAGCGGTTTGCACCGGAATGAAAGAACGAGCTATTTGTTTTACGTTACGATTAATTTTTACTGGATCCGTCAATTCAGCGGCAGAAATAATTCTTCCAACGTCATTTTCTTTGTCATTAATCCTTGATCGAGCGAATAGTCAACGAAGCGTTCCAGGTTGGCGCGGTTCTTTTCGAGGCCATAGGGCCAGGGATCGTCTCCCAAAAGTTTTTGTTCTTCTTCAAATGCCTGACGTCCCCAGGCCAGCCAGGACCAGTTGGGGTCGGCGTAGAATTCACGGCAGATCCTCTTTGCTCGTTCGAATGTATCGAAAAGGCTGCGCGCCGCTTCAGGATGATTTTTCAACACCTCGTCCTTGAACGCCACCACATGCATGATCGGGAAAAATCCGTTTTTCTGAAAATATCTGAGATCCTCCGCTTTCGGATCGGCAAACAGGCGGCGGATCTTTTTCGAGCCGCGCAGCACCGGCTTGGGCGGATGCGGTGTCATCATCGCGCTGATCTCGCCTGATTCGAGCATGGCGCCGATATCGGCGCTATCCGGCAATCGATCGATCTTAACGCCCTTTTCCGGCTCAAACTCTATGTTGTCCTTCTTGCTGAGCACCCAGTGAATTTCCCGCCATGGAACATTGAATTCGCTTTGCAAGTCGCCTTTGGAAAGTGTCGCCAGAGTATTCTGAAAGCTATGCAAGCCAACTCGCTTGCCGATCAGATCATGCGGCGACTGGACCGCCGCATCCACGGTCACCCACATTTGTGAAAGACTGAACAAGCGGCGCGGGAACACGGGAATCGCGGTAAACGGCATACTGCGGCTCTTGGCCATTAGATAAGAGGATAGCGATAGCTCGGCCATATCGAACTCAGAATGCTGCAACATCCGTTCATGGCGATCTTCGCCGTTCCGCTGTCGATCGGATTGACCCACGATCAAGATGTTGAGATCGATCCCATCCGGCTGCGCCGTGCCATCGAAGAAAGGCACATGGCGATCATAATGGGACAGCGCAATGGATAATCTAGGCTTTGCCATGAGCTTCTCCTCGATACGCGTTCATTCGCTGAGCATCTAAACAGCCAAAAAGTTGCCACAGATAAATGAACGCCGAACAATCAAGCATCAGTCGACAGTTAGCAGCCGGGCCAATTCACGCGCGCTGCCGAGAGATTCCAACCGACGGCTCGCTGCAATGATCTGATCCGACTTCTCCTTGCCCAGCACGGGCTCCAGCAACCAGGCGGCTTTCCTCTCCACCTCTTCAGGATTCATCGGGTTTTCCGGGCGGCCACGGCAATTGCTCACGTGCTCGCGGAGCGTCTGTCCACTCTTTAGACTAACCTCGACCAAGCCCTGGAAGCGGGCGCCCGTTCGCTCCAGCTCCTCGTCCGGAATCAATTCTACCCTCTGTTTCATCTCCTGGACCCGGGGATCGTGAAAACGATTGTAATCATGCGCTGATTCGAAAGTGAGTTTACCGTCTATTAAGATGGTCGAAACCAACTCTCTCCACGTCCTGCGGTTGAACCGGCTGCTTGGCGAGCATCGCCAGGGTCGCATCGACGGTTTCCATCATCGGGGAACCCACCGGATATTTTTTTACTAGGCAGCTGGTGATCGTGAATCTTTGCCCGAGTTCACTCAATAGTTTACTCGGGTCACATGGCGCGTATGTCTTGATGATGTTCTGGTCTCCTTCAAGGACGTCACGATTGCCGGTGAACCCTGACTGGACGAGCAGCGCAGCGGTTACGCCGTTGCGCGCCGGCATGCCCGCATAGTCGAATGCCTTTTCGATGTGATCGTCGTCGCCAACCCAAGCGCGGGAACCCGAAGCTTGCTGGGCGGCATATGAAACCAAGTAACAAAGTTGCAAGTGATCGAGTTCGGCCAGGGCTCCGGCCGCGGCGGAGGCGCCAAACGTCGCGCCGAAACTGGTGGAGCGAGGTTCGAATGCCTGATGAAAGCGGAAACCGATATCGTATCCCAAAATGACGGCGCGCAGGAAAGCATCGCCGTTACGCTGCTGCGACTCGGCGATGGCGAATGCGGCGGGCACGATGGCGCAGCCCGGGTGGAGCTGGCTGTTCGAATCGTCGGTTTCATCCGCATGACCCGACATTCCGTTAGAAAACGCGGCAACGATCGGCGTGGTTTTAAAATTGGACCCTAAAACGCTGCAAGTTTCTTTGCCTCCTTGTTGCCGCGCGTGCTGCAGGCCTAGCTGTCCGGGCTTCAGGCGGGAGCCCGAGACTACAGCAGCGAACGAATCGAGAATATGGCTTTTGCCTTTTTGGATGACCTCCGTCGGCAGCGGCACCTGTCGCGCAGCCAACATATACTCGACGAGTGAGTCTATAATTTTTTTTGATGGCATGCCCCCTCCGATAATCCCTACTCATTGTCCGTGGCATCTTCTTCTTCTGGTTTGGTGTGAAGAAAAGTCTCACCACAGAGGCACCGAGGTGCAGAGTTCGGAGTGAGCTTATCATACCCCTTTCTCCGCGTGCTCCGCGCCGCTGCGGTGCCATATCCACCCCTGATTCATAAGGAAGCGTGAAGAACTATTTACTTTGTCACTCTCAAACAGTGTTGAGCCGATCGTATGGTTACTCGTAAGCGCCTGTCAAGAACACGTTGACACTATTTGATCAGATGCGTTATAGCCGTGATGTAGTTTCCTCTATTCGCTCGGCAGATCTTAACTGAAGGCGTGGCGCCTCAACAAAGGAGATTTCTGTGAGCATGAAAAAATCTTGGAGCCGGAGGGAATTCATCCAAAAGTCGGCCGCCGCCGGGGCAGTCCTCTCCTTCTCACGCTTCCATGCCGTTTCACCCAGTGCCGAAGCCCAGTCCCTGAACAAGAACCGGGTCACCGTCGCTCACGGGGTCGGCGTTTATTCCATGAACCCGTACGCGGTAACCACCTCACCGATTCAGGGAGTCTGGGGATCCGTGATGGAAACGCTGATTGACTTCGATTATGACAAGCGTGAATACAGGGGGATCCTGGCTGAATCCTGGACCGTCAAAGGCAACAAGCTGCATTTCACCGTCCGCAAAGGCGTTCGTTTTCACGACGGAACTCCATTTAGCAGCAAGGACGTCATCGCTTCCTTAAAGCGAATGATCACCGACAAGCAGAGCCTGGTGGCGCCAAGCTTACAGAACATCAAGGAAATGGAGTTACCGGATGAGTTCAGTTTTGTCCTGACACTCAAAAAAGCCGACGCCACGGCTCTGGAAGATCTGAACAACCGTGTGATCATGAAGCAGCAGGTGGCTGAGAAGATGGGAGAGGCAGACAGTCCGCCAATCGGGACCGGCCCATTTAAATTTGTCAGTTGGGAACGTTCCGGCAATTTCGTCATGCGCCGCCATGAAAATTACTGGGGACCGCCTGCAAGAATCGAGGAGATTCTTTATAAAGTCATTAAAGAAGATGCGGCCCGCATTGCAGCACTGGAATCCGGTCAAGCGGATCTGGTCAGCAATATACCGCCTCATGAGGTAGCCCGGCTCAAGTCTAATCCCCGCCTCCAGGTGCAACCGGTGCAGGGCCTGCGTCCTATCTTCCTGGTATTGAGTCCGGCTTACAAACCGCTGGATAACCCGAAGGTCCGTCGCGCGATCACACAGGCGATCGACCGAGAGGCATTGATCAAACACATCTTGGAGGGAAACGCTTATCCGTTGAGCGGCCTGCTCAGTCCGCAGGTATTTGGCTACGATCCCGGAGCGAAAGCTTATCCATACGATCCCGAGAAAGCAAAGCAACTTTTGAAAGAAGCCGGCTTTGGCAGTGGGTTCGAGCTCGAGTACTACAGTCCTACGGGAAGATATCCCAAAGACCTGGAGATCGCGCAAGTGATTGTCGAGCAGCTTTCTAGAGTCGGCATCAAAGCGATTCTCAAAACACCGGAATGGAGCATCTTCAACACCGATTATAAAAACGGCAAATATCCTATGTACCTGACCGGCCGCGGCAGTCTCACCGATGCCAATGCGCTATTTCATCAGTATTTCAGGACCGGTGTGACCAAGCGTGTGCTGGGATACAGCAACCAAAAACTCGACGAGATTCTCGATACGGAGCAACAAACCTTTGATGTGAAGAAGCGAGAAAGGCTGCTCGGGGATGCTCATCGGATCATTTTAGAAGACGCCCCGGCCATCCCGTTGTGGAATAGCATGGATATCTATGCTCACCGGGCCGATCTGGTTTGGACCCCGCCTCCCGATGAGAAGGTCCAACTAAAGCACGCCTCCTACAACTCGAAATAGATCGTCTCGCCGAGGATGCACACGTATAGCGCAGTGAAGATGAAAGGATATGAAAAATTCGGTGAGAAAAAACCAGGGGGGTGTCCCGGCCCGGCACCCCTTGGTTCGTGATGATTTACAACTTACCAGCGATTCCGACCGCCGCCGCCACCGCGTCGCTCGCCGCCCCCGCCACCACCGCCGCCACCACCGAAGCCACCGCCGGATCGTCTTTCTTGGGGACGCGCTTCGTTGACCGTCAGAGTCCGGCCACCAAGATCGCTGCCGTTAAGCGCTTGGATCGCCTTCTGAGCTTCGTCTGAGGAACTCATCTCGACAAACCCAAACCCGCGCGAACGGCCGCTGAACTTGTCGGTGATCACGCGAGCCGATTCAACAGCTCCATGGGCGGAAAAGATTTCCTGCAACTGATCGTCGGTCGTAGAGTATGGCAATCCACCGACATAGATCTTACTACTCATGTTCTCCTCCTCTGGAAAACGTTGTTGCTGTCTTTAACCCTGAGAACCTGATCAACGCAGGAATCAGAACATGAAAAGAAAAACACGCTCTGGCCGGATTGTCCGCGAGGTAAGAATCGCAAGGAAAGACTGACCAAGCCTTCAACTCTCTGATATATGTCACTACAGAAGGCTCCATACTGAAGTGTATTTTTAGCCTACTGGGTTTCCACATCCAAAACAAGAGATTTTTTTACCGGTTTAGTTGCGCCAAAGATACTTTTTGTATTAAGTGGACGGCTGGGCAATTTTCAAGAATATCCGACTTAAAGGAGGACAATATGTACCGAACAGATCAATATGAAGGCATGATCGCCGAGACCATGACGATGCAGGGGCACAAAGGTGAAGCGATCAACGCTTACGTCGCCCGTCCCTTAGGCGCGGGTCCTTTTCCAGGCATGGTGCTAATCCATCACGCGCCTGGATGGGATGAGTGGTATCGCGAATGCACTCGCAAGTTTGCTCATCATGGCTACGTCTCGATCTCACCGAATCTCTATTTCCGCGAAGGCCATGGCAGCCCGGAAGATGTTGGCGCAAAAGTACGCGCGGCCGGCGGAGTGCCCGACGAGCAGGTCCTGGGAGATTTAGATGGCGCGAAAAATCTGCTTCGTTCACTTCCTTACGTAAGCAAGGTAGGCGTTTTTGGCACCTGCTCGGGCGGCCGGCATGGCTTTCTCGCGGCGTGCAAGCTCAAAGGTTTCGATGCGCTGGTGGAATGCTGGGGCGGGGGCGTGGTTATGAAACAGGAAGAACTCACCCCTAAACGTCCTGTAGCGCCCATCGATTTTACCAAGGATCTTTCCTGCAATATGATTGGCATCTTCGGCAACGACGACAAATCACCGTCTCCTGAACAGGTCAACCAACACGAGGCAGAACTGAAGAAGCATGGCAAGAACTACGAGTTCCACCGCTACGATGGCGCTGGGCATGGCTTTTTCTATTACGACCGTCCGGCCTATCGCCAGGAGCAAGCGGTTGATGGTTGGAAAAAAGTTCTTGCATTTCTTGAGAAAAATCTAAAGGGCTGATTGAAGATTCGATAAAGCTTCACAGTGCCGCGCACATCCTCGGGGCTACTGATCAGGATCATAGCAGCAGCCCGATGCGGCGAAGTGAATTGAAAGGAATGGAAAATGTGCACGATGATTGTTCATCAGGCGAAGATCGAAGGCCGCGGCAAGAACGGCGGCGATTGGTTCGAGCTCAGCGAGGCCAACATCTCCTACGATCATCCCTACGACATGCCGCTGGAACACGCGCTCAACATCGATTTCGTGAACGAGGCCAAGGGCCCGGCGGCGCGTGTGGCGGTGGAGTTAACCATCGAGGGAGCGCGCAATTTGGTCAAAACCATCGAAGCGGTGCTGGCGCAAGCAGAAGAGCGCGGCGTATTGGAAGACATACGCGTAGCGGCATCTTCCAGATAAACAAACCGGCGGATAGGACGCTTTAGACAGAGTTGCGTCCTATCCGCCCGACGACATTAATCCGAATTCCGCAGTCCAAAATGACATGTCGATCAAGCGGCAAGCCCTCCCGAGCGAAGACAAGGGACCAAGTCCTCGCTGCGCTCGGAATCTAAGATTTCAGATATTCAGATCTCAGATTTCGCTTTGCTATTTGAGATTTGCGATTTGAAATGCCGTAAAGCGGCCTGCTCCTCCGCGCTCGCCACTTGATCGACACAACAGATGACCGTACTGCAAAATCCGAGTTGCAAACCGATCCTATTATTCCCTGCACTATCGGGTGCACCGTGCACCCTGGTTTCTGAACTGATTGGCTGATTCACCCGAAATAGAGTTGCCATCTCCGCCGAGCAACATTCGCCCCTGGTCCTCCCTGCTGATTCGGGATTACCGCTTGGTATGGTCGGCTAGCGTCTTTAATGCCGTCGCGGTTCAGGTACGGAATGTCGCCGGTCTGTATCAGGTGTACGAAATTTCCGGCTCTCCTTTTCAATTGGGGCTCACTGGTTTTTTCCAAGCTTTTCCTTTCGTCATTTTCGGCCTGTTTGCCGGCGCGGTTGCCGACGCTTTCGATCGTAAAAAGCTCCTCATTGCAACGGTTTCGATCCAACTCATTCCTAGCCTGCTGCTAGGGATTCTTACCGTCACCGGCAACGTGCAAGCTTGGCATGTCTATACGCTAGGATTTCTCGGCGCGCTGGTGGAGGTTTTTAATTGGCCGGCACGCTCGGCGTTGATTCCTCGATTGGTGCCGCGCCCATTGCTCATGAATGCAGTGACTCTCAACACGATTATCATCCAGATGAGCTTTCTACTCGGACCGGCAATCGGCGGAGTCTTGATCGATCAGGTCGGCTTATCAACGACCTATTTCATCGCCGCCGCCGTGCTGATTCCAGCGGCCATAGCGATTGGCGCGATGCGCACTTCCGGAGTGCCCGAAGGGGTGCGCCGGAGGGTCAACCTGCGGAGTATTTTTGAAGGCATCGAGTTCATCTGGGTGCAGCGCATCATACTGTCGCTTTTTCTACTCGATTTTGGCGTCACCCTGGTGGGTTTTTACCGGCCGATTCTGCCGATCTTTGCCGCCGATGTTTTTCACACCGGCGCCTCGGGATTAGGGCTGCTCTACGGCGCTCCATCCCTGGGCGCAATCGTCGGCTCTTTGGCCTTGCTCATGCTGGGCGATATTAGACGCAAAGGTGTTTTAGTGGTCACCGCGGCGCTGATCTTTGCCGGCAGCCTGGCGCTGTTGGGAGTCGCCCATTGGTTTTGGATGGCGGTCGGCGCCACTTTGATTTTAGGATTCACCGACTCGGTCAGCGTGGCGATCCGCCGCACCGTGGTTCAACTTCAGGCTCCCGATGGCATGCTCGGACGGGCCTCGAGTCTGATCTCGGTCTTTGCACAGGCGACCAACGGCCTGGGAGCAATTCTAGCGGGGGTTGCGGCGCATTATGTCGGAGCACCCAATGCGCTGCTCCTGGGCAGCCTTCTCTGCTTCATCATGATATCGGCGATTTGCATCGCCATCCCTCAATTGTGGCGATATAAATCGTAAGCGCCCGATATCTGCGAGCTTCCAACAGCTATGAGGCCGTCCATTGCCTGGCTCTACAGGGCTCGCCGGTTTGATCGCGCTACACTTGGAAGTGTGAGGCCCGGGTTAGTAGAGGCTGCGGAAAAATCCGCTCTCCTCGAATCGTTTGCAGTAGCTCAAATCGGCGATTTCTTCCGGCTTAATCTGCGATGCCTTGGCATTGAGCCCGTGCTGCGCCATGAGCTTGAGCATTGCGCTGATTCCCTCCACCGACGGGCAGGGTGGACGCGGCAGATTTGCCAGCAATCCTTGATAAGCTTTTTCGACCCGGTCGGGTTTATCAAGGCGCAAATTTCGGCCCAGGCTCCTTAAGACAATCTCCTTATTGGCGGGCTTATGAAGAAAAGCCGCGCCTTCGACCGTGGCCTTGGCGATGTTTTCGACTAACTGCGGATTGGTTTTGATCAAGCTGCGCGGCACGACCAGCCCGGACGATTGAAACGGAACACCCTCTTTTCCGAGATCGACCAAAATCCGATAGCCTTCGCTGACCACCACTTGACCGATTTCCGGAGACAAGCTGGTCGCTTCCACACTGCCCGACCGGAGCGCGCCCATTCGTTCGGGCACGCCGCCGATGCCCAACAACGTGATTTGGTCGCGCCGCGGCACGAGCCCAAGATGGTCGAGCGACACGTATGTCGCCAAAGATGCCGAGCCGGCCGGCGTGCCGATCGCCACTTTTTTGCCCTTTAAATCCTCGGCGCCTTTGATCGTCGGCTTGGCTACGAAAATGTAGTCGAGCTTGTTCTCCAGCCCGAGGATCATTGTGAAGTCCCCGCCGCCAGTGTTGGCGTTGGTCACATGGGTGCCGCCGACCAGGCCCACCGGCACCTGTCCCGCCAGCATCGCCTGCATCGCTCGCCCGGCGATGATAAATACCAGGTCCGCCTCTATGCCGTACTTGCGAAAAATGCCCTGCTCCTTGGCAATCCACAACGGCGCAACGTTGTTGCTGATGGCGCCGTGCGCGATCAGGAGCTTCGAAGGTTCGGCGCCAACGCTCGGAGAGGCAAGCATCACGAGAACGTAAAATAGAAAAATGATCGACGAACTTGTCATCTTGATCCACCGATCTCGCGTACTCGATAGATTCCGGCTCAAAGTAAGGATAGCCAAAATAAACCTCGCTAGTGTTTACGCTTTCCAGCCGTGCACAGAAACATCCACCGGAGTGCCCACCGGATCCTGCACGCCCATTTCGGCGAATCTACCATCCCGCGGTTTTTTGTACGAATCGCTTTTCGCGCCCGTGGACGCCGCCGTTTTTAGCGTGCCTTCCAGATCTTCGACCTGGAAACCGAAGTGATCGATTCCCTCACGTCCGCCGCGCGCCGGCAAGATCGCCATGTTGATATAACCGTCGGTCAGATAGATCGCGCGGTGGCCGTCTTCTCGCACCGGACCACGCCAGGCTTCGCTCATGCCGAAGGTTTCTTTATAAAACGTTGCAGTCCGTTCTTGATCTTCCGCTTTGATTGCGAGATGTCTGATTTTAGCCATGGCTCTGTCCTCCGTTATTTGTATAGCCGTTCTACCAGTCCGCTCTTCTTGATCTCGTCCAAGAAACTCTTATTCACATACTGCGCAAGCGACTGCGACCGCGGCACGTTGATCAAATCCAATTCGGCGCGCAAGCCGTTGTCATCGGGGTAAGGCAACGACACCAGTCCTTCGCGATAATCATCGTACCAGAGCGCGACATGCTCTTCGCTCAAGCCTGCCATATATTTCTGGAGGATTTTTATCGTCCCGGCTCG
>JAJONK010000096.1 GCA_021323355.1 Deltaproteobacteria bacterium | reverse complement strand
ATATTTCATGCCGCTCCCAGGCCGAGAATTTCCGCGGCATTGCCGCCGAGAACTTTCTCTTTATCGTTCTTGCTCAAGTTTAGACCGTCAATGGCGGCCAAGCTATTTTTAATGAGCATGCGACCCTCTTCCGGCCCATATGGGTAATTGGTTCCGAGCACCAGCCGCTCCGGGCCAAAAAAATCCAAAACACATTTCAATGTCGAGGCCGGATGGTCGGCCGTATCGACGTAGAATCGCCGAAATGAGTCGAGCGGGTTCTCTTTGAGCCCGTACCGTTGCCGAATTTCCTCGGTGCGCCCGGAGTAAATATTCTTCGCGCGCTGGGCGAAAAACGCCAGCACGCCGCCGACGTCGGCGACGACGAAATCGATTTCCGGAAAGCGCTCTAGCACGCGGCCATAAACGAGCCGGGTCATTGCCACCGTGCTGTCGAAAGCCCAGCCGAATATCAGAGTCGGCATGATGTCAATTCCGGTAGCTTCCGTGGCCAACGGCGCAGTAGGATGAATGTAGACCGGCAGCCTATACTTAGCGAGTCGTTGGTATATCGGAAACAATTCTTCGCGATCCAGAGCCTGGCCGTTAAGGTTGGCGAAAGAACCAAAGCCCTTGAGCCCCAGCTCATGCACCGAGCGCTCAAGCTCATCTAGCGATGCTGAAACCGAGCTGGTCGGCAGCGTAAAGAAGCCGACGAAGCGGCTTGGGTGTTTGCGGCAGATAGCCGCGATGGCATCATTGGCCACCCGCGCGATCGCCACGGCATCGTCCGGGTCGAATCGATCCGCGCCCGGTGCCGGTATGGTCAATACATGAATATCGATGCCGAGCCGGTCCATATGCTCGAGCCGGCGGTCGATGTCACGCCCTTGGAAGATTGCCGTGTTGATTCGACAACGCAATTTCTTGTCGTAGAAATAAGTCATGCCGCTGTACGGGTCGGGCTCTTCGAGAATGACCGCACCGTCGCGGCGCTTAAGTTCGTTGATGTACTCTTCGGGAAATAGGTGAGCTTGAAAATCAATGACCATAGGAAATCTTCTGACCTCTGGGCTACGGATTTAAAGGCTGTAGAGCGCCTTGGCGTTGTCGTCGAGGATTTTCTTCACGACCTGCGGCGGCACAGCGCCATCCTCCCTGAGCTTGCGCAGCGCCAGAATCTCCGATGATGTGTCGTTGTGTCCGTAATCTGTGCCGATCACCAGCGTGCTGTCGCCGGCGTATTCAAGCACATAGGAAAGATCGTCATCGGTCTGGCATGCAACCCAGATTCTGTTTCGCCGCAGCACATCGGATTTGTCGACCTTGGCGCCGGCGCGCTCGAAGCGCCGCGCATAATCGTGAATGGCGTACGGTATCCATTGGGAGCTGACCTCAATAAAAGCCCATCTGGTCTGCGGAAATCTCTCCGGGACCTTGTTAAAGATGAGCGAATGAAACGACCCGACCACAGCCAGCTTGAATTTATTGAAGCCGCACTCGTCGATGAAATAGTCATGCACCGCGAAGCTGCCGGTTGCGGAATGGACGCAGATCGGCAAATCCAGTCTCCCGGCTTCCTCGTAGATCGGAAAAAAATGGTTATCGCTGATCCGCTTATCGCCTTCCAGGCCACGCATGAAGATGCCACATGCGCCATTTTCTTTGGCAAAGCGGGCTTCTTCAAGCGCCCTATCCATAGTCAGGAGCGGTAACACCGCTACCCAGCGCAAGCGCTCGGGCGCTGCTTTCCAGATATCCACGAGCCATCGGTTGTAGCTGCGCGCCAGTGCCAGCTCAACCTCCGGCCGGCGCGTGAACGGACGAAGAAATATCGTTGGATAGAGCACCTGGACGTCGATATCGAGCTCGTCCATGTGCGCCAGCCGCGCTCTGATGTCCTCCATCTCACGCGCTTCTCTCGCCGTGTCATGGCCGACGTTGCGCGCCTTGCCGATATAAGTGCCGTCCACCAGCCAGGATTCCCCTCCGGAAGTCGGGTCGCTAGGAGTCGGCACGACCCGCGGTCTCATCGAGTGTTCGGATTTCAGCATGTAATCCCAAGTGCGCTCGGTCTCTAGAACGTGCGCGTCCGAATCTATCACTGACATTCGATCAGCCTCCTATCCGAGTCTTGCTGGTACTGGCTTGGCTGCCGGCGCGTTCAGTTTTTGATCCTACTGAGCTATGGCATGTCTGGCAGGTATAGTCATAGAGCTCGCCATCCGGCAACACCAGCAGCAAACGCTGCCTCACCGGCATCGCCCTGCCGCACTTGTTGCAATACAGCAACGCTGCGTTGAATTGATCAAATGATTGTTCCATAACTGCCTCAATCTGAAGATCGCAAACTAACTAGCTACCGCGAATCGCCTGAGCCTTCCTCGTTGCAGGGGATTTTCCGGCGGTGAGGTCGTATCGTTCGGCTTTAGATCTTAGTGCTGGCTCGGCTGTTCCGTCTTGGTTTGCGCTTTGGCTTCTTTGATCACTCTTTCAGCTAGATGAGCGGGTAACTCCTCATAATGTGAAAATTCCATATGGAACTCGCCGCGGCCGCTCGTAAGCGAACGAAGATCCGGCGCATATTTTAGCACCTCGGACATCGGCACCCGGCTTTTGATTACTTGAGTGTGGCCGTTGGTGTCCATGCCCAGTACTTTGCCCCTGCGGCTGTTCAAATCGCCGATGACGTCGCCCATACATTCGTCCGGCACGGTCACCTCCATCGTCATGATCGGTTCTAAAATCACCGGTTTGGCTTTTTCGACGGCGTTTTTAAAACCCATGGAGCCGGCGATTTTGAATGCCATATCTGATGAGTCGACATCATGATAGGAACCATCGTAAAGTGTCACCCGCACATCGACCATCGGATAACCGGCGACCACGCCTCCGGTCATTGCTTCTTTGATGCCTTTCTCCACTGCCGGGATGTAATTCCGAGGAATCGCGCCGCCGACGATCTGATCGACGAACTCAAACCCCTTGCCATGCGGTAGCGGTTCGACTTTGAGCCAGGTGTCGCCATACTGGCCGCGGCCACCGGATTGCTTCTTTAACTTTCCCTGCGCGCTGGCAGCGCCCCGGATGGTTTCTTTGTACGGCACTTTCGGCGCTTTTAAAATGACCTCCGCGCTGTACTTCCGTTTGAGCTTCTCGACGATGATCTCGATGTGCTGCTGTCCCATGCCCGACAAGATAAAATCCCGCGTCTCCTCATCGCGGTGCAGATCGATGGTTGGATCTTCCTCCATCATCCGGTGCAGCCCCTGCGGCACCTTTTCTTCATCTGCTTTGCTCTTGGGCTCTAACGCAAAGGAAATAACCGGCGAGAAATGCACCGGCAGCGGATACTGAATCGGCGCCCGTTCATCGCAGAGGGTATCGCCGCTGCTGACATCCTTGAGCTTGGCCGCTGCCACGATCTCGCCTGCCCGGGCTTCTTTGATGGCGTCTTGCTTTTTCCCCTCCAGCCGGAACATGTGACCGATTTTTTCTTTGCTCTGTTTGTTGGCGTTGTAGCATGTCTCGTCCGACGAAATCCTTCCGGATATGACACGCATTACCGATAGTTTTCCGGCAAAAGGATCGACCAAAGTTTTGAAAACGTAGGCCGAAAAAGGCGCGCCAAGATCGTGTGCCCTTCTTTCAACCTCGCGCGTAATCGGATTGGTGCCTTCCAATTCGGCCTCTTCTCTGGGCGCAGGCAGGTAATCGAGCACCGCCTCGAGCAGCTGGGGGATTCCGATCAAATGTGTCGCAGAGCCATAGAAAATCGGAAATATTTTTCGTTGCCGCGTGGCTTCGCGAATGGTTTGCTTCAACTCTTCCAATGAAAATTCGCCGCCATCGAGATATTTTTCAAGGAAGCCGTCGTCCGCTTCGGCGACACTATCCATCAACTGTCGCCGCATATCTTCAGCCGTTGCCCGGAGATCGGCGGGGATTTCGGTTTCGCTGAACTTGCCCCCGCTTCCTTCATAAAGATAGGCCTTCATTGAAGGCAAATCGACAACGCCTTTGAACTCGCCCCCGGCTCCGATTGGCAACTGCAGATGAACACCCTTGGCATCCAGCCTTGAAAGCAAAGGCTCCATTCGCTCAACCGCATCGGCCTCCTCATGATCCATTTTATTGACGAAGAGAAGCCGGCAGATTTCATTGGCGTTAGCCGTTGCCCATAGCCGCTCGGATTCAACCCGCAATCCAACCGAAGGATTCAGAACAAAGATCGCGCCGCCAAAAGCGCGCGCACAGTTGATTGAATCGGCGAGAAAGGCCGCATAGCCCGGAGTGTCCACCAGAGTCAAAGAATGTTTTTTCCATGGAAGAGATTGAAACGCGGTTGAGATAGAGACCTGGTGCTTGATTTCTTCGGGCTCATGATCAAACACCGACGTGCCATCCTGAACCCGCCCCAGCCGCTGAGTCGCCCCGCCGGTAAACAGCATCGCTTCCGCTAAAGAGGTTTTGCCCGAGCCTCCTTGACCCAGAATGCCGAGGATTCGAAGGTTTTGCAGCTCCGTTCCAGCCATAACTGTGGGTTCCTCCTTTTTCGCTATGTTTGCGCTCTTACCTTCACCTCTTGTAAAGAATTTCGTTCATGTATAATCCGCAGTCCCTGAAGCGTTAGAAATTCATCAACATCGCTGATCGTCGAACATTCCGCAGCCACAAGTGGCGCTAATCCTCCGGTCGCGACTACCTTTGCCTGAACTCCGCCTTCCTTCTGAATCCTTTTGACGATGCCATCGACCAGGCCGACGTAACCATAAAATATCCCTGCCTGTATCGAGTTCACCGTGTTGCGGCCGATAACCTCCCTTGGCTTGACGATTTCTATCCTGGGCAATTTGGAGGCGCGTTGCGACAACGCTTCCAAAGAGATCGACAAACCCGGCGCGATCGCGCCGCCGACGTATTCCCCTTTTCTTGAAATCAGATCGATGGTCGTCGCAGTCCCGAAATCAACAATAATGCACGCTTCCCTATATCGCTCGTAGGCGGCTATGCCGTTGACAATCCGGTCGGCGCCAACATCTCTGGGATTTTCATAGAGAATTGGCATCCCGGTTTTAATGCCGGGCCCGACAATCAATGGTTCGAGTTTAAAGAATTTTTTGCCCAGCTCCTGAATCATTGTCAGCATCGGCGGCACCACGCAGGATACGACGATGGCGCTAATCTGGTTGCAATGAAATCCTTCGTAATCGACTAGATGGGCTATGATGACGCCATATTCGTCGGAGGTGCGCTCAGCTTCCGTGAGCAGTCGCCAGTGGGTAATCAGCTTTTTCCCCTGGTACAGTCCAAGAACGATATTAGTATTACCGATGTCGATAGCGAGCAGCATGATTCTATTGGCTCACTGGAGTAACGTCCCCGGCGATGACTCTTTGCAGTCTGCCGTCATCGTCTTCGAGTAATAGGGCGCCGTCATGATCAATGCCTCTGGCTATGCCGAACGCAACCTGATCCAAAAGCTCAATACGCATCCGCTGCCCTCTCCAGCCAAAGTAAGCCTCCCAACGAGGCGCCAGCGGCGCAAAACCATTTACCTCGAATTCTCCATAACACCGGTCCAGGTCTTGAATCAATCTCCACAGCAGATCTTCTCGGCTTACTTTGCTTTGGCGTTCAACCAAAACCGATGTCGCGCGCTGGCGAATTTCCTCGGGCATCAGATCAACGGGATAGTTAACGTTTACCCCAATGCCGAGAATCACGAACTCGACAGACTCGGTGCCGCAGTTCACCTCGGTCAAAATGCCCGCTAGTTTTTTGCCGTTCACGGTAATGTCATTCGGCCACTTGATAGACGGAGGAACTGGAAGGAAGGACTGCAACGTCTCGGCGAGAGCAACGGCGGCCATTAAGGTGATTTGCGGCGCTCTGGCGGGCGGCAGTTTGGGTCGTAGAACGACAGAAGTATATAGATTCACATTGGGCGGCGACACCCAACGCCGCGCGAGGCGACCCCGACCGTGTGTTTGCGACTCCGCTATAACCACCTGGCCCTCTTTTGCACCTTGTTCAGCCAGCCGCCGAGCGTGGGTATTGGTGGAGCCGATCTCAGAAAAGTAGTGGAACCCGGTTCCGAGTCGTTGCCCGGTTAATCGTTGCCGGATCGAGTTGAGATCGAGCGGTAAATCGGCCGTGCCTCGATGATTTTCGGAAAGGTTCACTTGCCGACGTTCATGGTAATTTTCATGTTGAAATCGACCACCGGAGCCGAATGCGTCAGAGCGCCCGACGAGATGAAATCGACTCCAGTCTCGGCGATCTGACGAATGGTGTTAAGAGTGATGCCGCCCGAGGCTTCCACCCAAGCGCGTTTGTTTACCAGACGCACCGCTTCCGCCATCTGGACAATCGACATATTGTCGAGCATGATCACATCGGCGCCCGCGTCTATTGCTTCCTGAACCTGCGTTAAGTTGCCGGCTTCGACTTCGACCTTAGCCATGAACGGCGCATGCAGTCTTACCGCTTTGACTGCTTCAGCGATGGACCCCGTGGCTTCAATATGATTGTCCTTTACCAGAGCCGCATCGTATAGTCCTATGCGGTGATTCGTTCCGCCCCCCATTCGAACCGCATATTTCTCCAGAGTCCGTAGTCCAGGTGTCGTTTTTCTAGTATCGAGCACCTTACACGCAAAATCTTTCACTGCCTCGACGTACTGGCGTGTTAGAGTCGCGGTTCCAGATAATCGTTGAAGAAAGTTCAGCGCTGTTCGTTCAGCCAAAAGCAGCGCCCGGACCGGCCCTGCGGCTTCGGCCACTACGGTACCTTGTGCCACCTGAGTACCGTCTTTTGTGAGGAGGCTTACGTTTACTTTGGGATCAATAAAGTAGAAGATTCGCTCCAACAGCACCAAACCGGCTACAACACCTTCTTTCTTGGCGCGAAAAAGCCCCGTGCCTTGAGATTCCGCCGAGATTGTCGCCATTGTCGCAAGGTCGCCGGCGCCGATGTCTTCGTCTAAGGAATCGCGGATTAACCGTTCGATCTGGGGACTAACAAGAATATCCATCTGCCTAGTTCCTTCCTGCCTGAATCTCCCTGATTTGTTCTACGCTAGCCTTAAGCGTGCGCAGCTTTTCTTCATGTTGGATCGCCTTTTCGCGCTCCTTTTGAATGATCTCTGGTTTGGCCTTATTGACAAACTCGGGATTGGCGAGCTTTTTTTGAGAACGCGTAATTTCGTCGCTAATCTTAACGATCTCCTTCGTCAGTCGTGCACGTTCCTCGTCAAGATCGAGAAGATCGTCGATTGGGAGATAGATTTCCGTCGATCCAACCACCGCAGTCGCCGCTCCCTTGGGCCGATCTCCCGATGCAAGGTAATCAGCGGAACCAACTCGCGCCAGAGCACAAAGATAAGGCATCTGCGCGCCAAGAAACGCAAGATCGCCGTCAGAGCCGTGGAAGATAACCTTGATTTGCTTGGCCGGCGGGCAACTCAGCTCGGTGCGAAGATTTCTGATCGCCCTAACTACTCCCATCAAATAATCCATTTGCCTTTCGGTTTCGCCATCGATCCAGTTTGGTTTCACTGACGGATACTTTTGGAGCATGATGGTTCCTCTGCCGTCGCCCAGCACTTGCCAAATTTCCTCGGTAACAAAGGGCATGATCGGGTGCAATAACAAGAGGATCTGCTCTAAGACTTCAACCAGTATGCGCCGGCTTCTTTCAGGGTCATCGCCACCTGTTGCATTAAGCGACAACTTGCTCATTTCGATATACCAGTCACAGAATTCGTGCCAGGTAAACTGATACAGAACATTGGCGTAATCGTTGAAGCGATAGCCGTCGATGGCAGCGCGCGCTTCGCGAACTGTTGAAGCCAAACGCGACCGAATCCACCGATCAGCCAAGCCAAGCTCGGCGCGATCGAGAGCACGTTGGTCAGAAGCATGTTGGGGTGGTTCGCTTTGCGCTAAATTCATCAAAACGAATCGGGTGGCGTTCCACAACTTGTTGACGAAATTCTGGTAACCGGAGATCCGTTCTTCCGCAAGTTTGATGTCACGTCCCATTGCGGCCATGGCAGCCAAGGTGAAGCGAAACGCATCCGTGCCATATTCAGCCATGATATCCAACGGATCGATGACGTTGCCTTTGGACTTCGACATTTTCTGACCTTG
>JAJONK010000095.1 GCA_021323355.1 Deltaproteobacteria bacterium | reverse complement strand
GTGGTCAAGTAACGAGCATAGAGCCGCAACACCGGCACGGTGCTATCGTACTCCGGGTACCCGACAATCAGCGCGTCAGGATGCGCCAAGGCTTGCTCGAGAAAACGTGGAATATCCGCAATCCGGTGCTGCCCATCGGCATCGACTTGCACCGCGTGGGTATAACCCGCCTCAGCCGCATATCGCAGTCCGGTGAGCACAGCGCCGCCCTTGCCGCGATTGATCGAATGGCGCAGCAAAGTGATATGCGGAGACGCCAGGGCGATCTCATTCAGCGCGCCGGAGCACTTGTTCGAGCTCCCGTCATCCACGAGCACGCATGGGAGATTTTGGGTAAGAACTGCCTCGACCGCCGCGCTCACTGGTCCCTCGTGGTCAAAGACGGGGATCACGACGCACGGGTTAAACATTGCCTGCTCTAAAGATAATTCGCCCGCTGGCATGCGGCCCCAGGCGAGAGCTGATGTTGAAAGATAAACACGACTTCAACGGATCATGCATCAGTTCGAGCGTGATCGGCAATTTCGGCGAAATCACCCGGTGAAATTTCAGCGCGTGTATGGCACGAAAGGAGGGTAGCAAATCAAAGCATTGCCGGCCAAAGCCAATGATCCATTCGATCTGGACGACACCTGCGAGGATCGGCATGTCACGAAAATGTCCGTCGAAGTAAAGCAAATCACTTGGCGCGATTAACTCAAAGACGGCGTGCTGATCGCTTTGATGCACTCGGCATTCGATCGGTTGTCTTGGACGGCTATCCCAATTGTCAAATAACGCGACGAGCACGGCCTGGGTAGTCTTGCCCTGTGCGTCAATCGGCAGAGCATCGACATAGCGCCAAAGTCGTGGCAAGCCCACCG
Source organism: Deltaproteobacteria bacterium (assembly GCA_021323355.1). Taxonomy (GTDB): domain Bacteria; phylum Desulfobacterota; class Binatia; order UBA9968; family UBA9968; genus WHTF01. The sequence continues at coordinate 7,291 of JAJONK010000095.1, read as the reverse complement.
GCTCAATGGTCTCGCGCAGAAAATCGCGCAGCATGCGATTGAAAACCAATTTGCCAAGTTGCGCCAATCTGTCGCGCCCGCTTACCGACGGCACAATGACAGCGGCAACTCGTTGACGGCGACCATCGAGAACCAGGGCTCTGGCATCGCGCGCCAGCGGCGATGCTGTTAGGCGCTCTTCAATAGCGTTCAGTGAAATCCGCTTGCCTTCGACTTTGACAATTCGATCAACACGCCCCATGAGAATGAAATGGTCTTCTCCGGCGGGTCTCGCCCGATCAGCAGTTCGAAACCACTCTTCATCCGGTAAATGCGCTGAACGAATTTCGAGCACGCCTTCCTTGACATCGATGCGCCATTTGATGTTTGGCAGAGGGGTCCATTTTTCGTCGTGTGCCGTCTGTTGCTGGCGCCATGCGATACCGCCGGTTTCAGAACTGCCGTAGACCTCAATTGGCATGTGCCTGAGTAATCGCCTAGTTTCGCGGGCGACGGCCACCGGTAAAGGGCCGCCGGATGAAAAAACTGCTCGAAGCCGTTTTGCAGCAAGCGCCCAAAGCGAACTCTCTGGTAATCTTTGCAAATGAGCAGGGGTTGAAACCAAAACGGATTCACGTTGGGCGAGCGCCATCGTCAATCCCTCTAAAGAACCGAAATTCATGGCGGAAAAAGCGCGCCCGGCGCTAAGCGGCCACAAAACATTAAACAGCAATCCATAAATATGCTGATGCGAGACGGTGGCAACAATATCGGCGTTATCGATAACATCGCCGAACTGGGCCTCAAGAGTGGCTATCTCAGCCGACATCTGGGAGAGCTTTTTCGGTATTGCTTGCGCCACGCCGGTACTGCCGGAAGTATAGATAACTAAGCCGGCAAAGTTTGAGTCCAGAGGGTTCAACTCAACGTCAGCTGCCAACCCGTCCGCGGATGTCGGCATCCTGGGCTTCCATTCGGGCGCAAATTCGCCCAAATAGCCATCGACGATTGTACGCAATGCGCAGCAGGTACGCGGCAGGCGATCACCCGGCAGATAAATTGTTTTCCTTGCCTGCCAAGCGCCGAACAGGGCGGCAGCAAACTCGGCGGCGTCGCTAATAGAAAGAGCGAAGGTTTGCCCCGAGGTTCGGGTCAACAACCGCTGCCATGCGCGAGTTCGAGCCAAAAATTCTCCATAGCTTACGGATCGCTGACGCCGCCATGCGATAATTTGGCTGGGCGGGCGCGGCGTGACAGCGACACTCAACATATCTGGCGCTTCAGCCATTGAGTCGCCGCTTGAAGTTACACCGAATCCCATATTCGCCAGCGAAGAGAACTCCCATCAGCAGATAAGCTACAAACCCGTTATAAAGTGACCAGGTGGCCGCAGAGGCCCACAGCGCAGTGACAAGCGCGATCCCGCCGTTCAGGGCAAAGAAAACGCACCAGACCTGTGTCACACGCCGGGTATAGGTGACGCTCTGTGGCGTTAGGTCGGGCTCCAGCCGGCGTGCGAACTGCTCGACCATAGATGGAGGAACAAGAAGGCTATAAGTGAAAACGCTTAGCATTGCTGCATTCACCAACACAGGATAAAGTTTTAGCGTCAGGAAATGGTTACCCAACAAAGCAATAAGAGAAAGCAACAGCGTCCCCACCAGCCAACCGATTCCGGCGACACCGGCTCTCATCGCAGGCAATCTCATGAAACCGGCAAGTAGTAGCAGGCCGGCAAGAAACCGGGGCTCGACTTGCCCATGACCCAACCAGATGGCGAAAGGGTAGAGAACCATGATTGACAGGGACCATAACGTTGAGAGGCGACGCACCTGCTATTTCACGAGCAGGCCGGCGAGAGCGTTCACAACGTCCTGAACCGTGCGAACGCTTTTAAACACTTCTGGTTGCAGCCGCTTGCCGGTAAGTTGCTTGAGTTTGACGGCGAGATCGACAGCATCGATGCTGTCGATGTCCAGATCCGTGTACAAGTTCGCTTCACCGGTGATCTTCGCCTTATCCAGGTCGAACATTTCATGCAATATGTCGACTAACCACGGGTAAATCTCTTCCTGGCTGGCTGGGCTTGCCGGAGTCATATCCGTTCCCTCATTTTTTACGATTGCTGCTGATCATAAGTCCAAGCGTGCGCACGGATGCGAAGTGCCGGCGCGTATCATCCGAATCGGCCGGCAGCGTAACCCCATAACGCTTGTGGATGGCAACCCCGAGTTCGAGAGCGTCGATAGAATCCAATCCGAGTCCGTCGACAAACAAAGGCGCATCTGCGTCAATATCGGCAGGCGTAACGTCTTCGAGCTGAAGAACATCGATGATCATTTGTTTGATTTCATCATCATCCGATTGCATGGGACGGCTGTTCCTTCGTAAAGTAATCCTGCAGATAATCCGTTAAGTGCCGAACGGCCAAAAGCTCACTACCAGTGCGAGTGATAAAGGGCTGCACGTCTATGTCTTCTTTAACTGCGATAGTGAAGCGCGACGGATGATGCGGTAACCGCCACCACTTTTGTCCCTTGGCTAACATCGGCGGCACGCAGCGTATAAGCACTGGAGTAATATTGCACAAGCCTCGTACCGCGATATTGGCCGCGCCCCGTTTGAGCACGATTGGGCCATTGTTCGGCGTGCGCGTGCCCTCAGGAAAAATTATCAGATTGCCGCCACGGCGGATTGCTGCAACACAGTCTTCGATCAGTTGGACGCCATGATCATCGTTTCGGACATACGCGGCGGCACGAACAGTCGAATGTGTAAACGGATTGCGCCAAAGGCCGCTCTTGACGATGCAGTCCGCGCCCTTGACGAAAGCCATTAGAAAAACGATGTCGATCAACGTCGGGTGGTTGGCCAGAATTAGCAGTCCGTTTCGCTCCAATCGTTCTAGTCCGGTGATCTCGTAACGAAACACACCCATAATCCGCATTAGCCCGACGATGCAGCGGAAACTAAAACTAATCACATGACGCGCGAGCGCCGAACGCAGCTGCGGTTTCTGAATAACGATATTGAGCACCGGAAAGACGAAGACTCCGCCAACTCCCACCGCGACAAAACTCACGCCGGTGCCAAAGACACGCCACCAACGGACGACACTATTCAACATGACGAGACCAAAGCCACCGGCGCTTATTGCAAACCCGCTCTAACGCTGAATCCTTGCGCAAGTAAAAACGCAGAATCTCTAATCCACCGGGCGGGCGTTTATCCTGAAAAGGACTCACGTCTGAGCCAGCCTCCCAGCGGAGCGACAACATCTCCTCAGCCGCCGGTTCCATTAACCATGCCCAAGCGTAGGGTTGCTCATCACAATCTTCGAATTCGGAATACAAAGCAGGTAGAGGGCAGTCATAAACAACCAACAGAACCGCCGGCGCACCCTCCGAAATCAATCCGCAAGCTTCAATGACAGCATGTTCGACACTGCTGGTGCCCGCCGCCAGAGCCATATTCGGGGCTCGGTCGCCGCGTGCGATGGAAAAAAGACCACCCGCCGCGTTGTGAACCGACAAACTAAAGGAGGTGGGAGAAAGCGGCAGCCCGCGAGCCAAATCCAAAAGCAGATCGGCCGAGCGCGAGGCCTCACCATGTCGGGAACTGAATACCGTTGGAACATCAGTTCTGGCACCGAGACATTGATAAGCAACCTCCAGCGCCATTTTTCCGAGAAAACCAGCCCGCCGCCGTAATATCGACGGCATGGGTCGGATCGATGGGGTTGACCAACCTGCGATGAGCCGATCATCGAAAGCCCAGGCCAACCACTCATCGGGCGTTTCGATATGTGGAGCCCATGCGGCAGAAGATGCAACTGAAAAGTAGATACCTTCAAAAGTTACAGGGAGTAGCTGTCCCATCCTCGTTCCGGCCTATTATAGGCGAACAAGTAACATCGATGTAGAAAAATCTTCGTGAACGGAGCCGACGCTTAGAAATTACAAGCAATCAGGAAAAGATGGCCAAAGTCCCGACTTGGTAAATGTCTTTTAGGGATGAACGAGGATCTTAAGCAGGATGATTAGACGGAATACGGATTAGTGAACGCAAATATCGGCACATTTCAAAGTACACGATGGATGGGTTCAGGTCTGACAGGACAAATACAATACGAATGCTTGAGCGTAGCGAATAAACTGTCCACTACCTCAACACTCTGATCAAAAAAAGACGAGATGCCGACTAGGACATCTCGTCTAAAAGCAATGCAGGAGATATCGGGGGGACTACCAGTTATTCGCCGTAGTCTCTTGCAACCTGGGAGGGTCTGACAATCCAAGACCCGGTACAAGAGCGTCGGGCCGTTTCGCCGATGTCTCTCCCGTTGGTACCGCCGTCATAGTGCCCCTCCACGCCGAAGGTACCTGCGTACGCAACAGCGGAGGTCACCTGAGTCCCGGCACATGTTACTGCCTTGAATGGCACATGCAGGGTGGTGAAAACAATGCTGCCGAGAACGCTAAAGAAACCCGGCCGAGCCGTTCGCTCATTTGCCTGTTGCGCCCTGCTGATGCTTGGCGTAGCGGCAAAGCTAAGTAGCAAAATAGCGGCGATCAATACTGAATACTTTTTATCCTTCATAGCGGTACACCTTTCTATGGCTGCCATTTTGGCTTCCTCTTCAGCGCACGTCAAGCAGAGAAGGATCACCGCGCGCAGATTTTCAAGGTGTCAGAGACAAGTGATGACAAAGATGTCACGGGAAATGCTCAAAAGCAGAAAAAAATACCTGACCAGTTTTTCGGAGAGAACGTTCAACCAACCACAGTTGTGGCTTCTCGCAGGGTGAAAGCTCGCGCATACAAGGCGCTCCCGACCACGACCCCTTCCACTCCTTCATTTTCAAGCGGAGCTAGCGTTCTGAGATCTTCCAGGCTCGCTACGCCGCCTGACGCAATGATGGGAATCGTTACCGCGCGCGCAATCTTCAGCGTCTCATCGACATTGACACCACCGCCTGTACCATCGCGGCTGATATCTGTGTAAATGATTCGCGCGGCGCCGGCTTGCTCACAGCGTTTGGCTAGCTCGACGGCATCCATCGCAGTCGTTTCTTTCCAGCCTTTGACGGCGACTTTGCCTTTGCGCGCGTCGATAGCGACAACAATCTGGCCGGGAAATTTTTCACACAGGAAACGTAGAAAGCCGGCATCATTGTAGGCTGCAGTGCCGATCACCACTCTAGTAACCCCAAGCGCGAAGGCTGCTTCGACAGCCTCCAATGATCTGAGCCCGCCGCCGAATTCCACTGCCAGCCTAGTCTCCCGGCATATTGCCTCGACCTGCGGCGTATGAACCGGCCGGCCTTCGACCGCGCCATCCAAGTCGACAATGTGAATAATCGACGCGCCTTCGTCGAGCCAATGCCGCGCCGCCTCCAAGGGATCTTCAAAGTAAACTGTTTCCTGATCCATTTCGCCTTGGAACAAACGTACACAACGGCCGTGTTTAAGATCGATCGCCGGAATAATGATCATGAGTTAATTAGAAGCGACGAAGCGGCCGAAGTTCGAAAGAATCCGCAGGCCGATTTCCTGACTCTTCTCGGGATGAAATTGGCAGGCAAAAAGCGAATCAGTAGCGATGCTGGAAACAAATGGGCTGCCATATTCGGTGTCAGTAGCTATCACCGAAGCGTCTTCGGGAACGACATAGAATGAGTGGACAAAGTAGACAAATTCACCGCTGGGAACTCCCTCCAAAAAAGCTGAATCTTTTTTCTTATGGAGACTGTTCCAACCCATGTGCGGTACCTTGAGGCTGTCTTTAGAATGGAAACCAACGACTTTGCCGGCAAACAAATCGAGCCCTTTCTGTCTGCCGAATTCTTCACTTTCTGAAAACAGTAATTGGAATCCTAAGCAAATGCCCAAGAACGGCTTTCTGCGCCCGACAATGTCGCAAATGGGCTCTATCAGACCAAACCGGCCAAGATTTTCCATACAGGCGCTGAAAGCGCCAACGCCAGGTAAGACCACGCCGCGAGCGGACTCGATCTGGCCGGGGTCGCGCGTGACCATAGCCTCGTAACCTACTCGCTCAAACGCCTTCTGAACGCTACGCAGGTTGCCCATACCGTAATCAATAATCGCAATCATAGACTCTTTCTCTACTCATTATCGGATCTGACGATCTAGAGCACCTGAACGAGTTGAAGTTGTAACTATAGGCTGCCCTTGGTCGACAGCACGCCGCTGATACGTTCGTCAAAGCCGGTCGCCATGTCCATCGCGCGCGCAAACGCTTTGAAACAAGCTTCAATAATATGATGCGGATTTTCGCCGCGAATCACATCGATGTGCAGATTCATGCCCAGCTGGTTGGTAAACGCCGCGTAAAACTCATGCGGCAGGTCGGTATCGAAACTGCCGACTCGACCCGGGCGAATTTTCACGTTGTACGAAAGATAGGGCCGGCCGCTCAAGTCGATAACCACCTTCGCCAAAGTTTCATCTAACGGGCAGCTTGCCTCGCCGAACCGGCGAATCCCTTGTTTATCGCCCAGTGCCTTCTTGAATGCCTCACCCAATGCCAAACCGACATCCTCGACAGTGTGATGATAGTCAACTTCTAAATCGCCCCTTGCCTGAAGCTCTATGTCGAACAAGCCGTGGCGCGAAAAGCTATCCAACATGTGGTTGAAAAACGGCATGCCGGTTTCAATGTTCGCTTTGCCGCTGCCCTCGAGATCAACCGAAGCTACAATTTCGGTTTCCTTGGTCTTACGTTCAACCGTGGCGGTGCGTCCCATTGTCACCCCTCCTTCACGAATCGCGCCTCGACAGCGCGCGCATGATTATCAAGCCCTTCAAGTCGCGCCAGCTGAATAATCTTGGGAGCCAAAGCCCGTAAGGCGCGTTTTTCGGCGTGAATCACCGTAGTTCGTTTGAGAAAATCATAGGTGCCCAGTGGAGAGAAAAAGCGCGCGCTGCCGCCCGTCGGAAGCACGTGATTTGGGCCGGCGAGGTAGTCTCCTAACGGCGGCGCCGAATAAGGCCCTATGAAGATAGCTCCGGCGTTGCGGATCTCCAATGCCCATTTTTCCGGCTGTCGAACGAGTAGCTCGAGATGCTCCGGCGCAATCTGGTTGGCGATCCTCACAGCTTCGGTCAAATCGGCGGTAACAATGATGGCGCCGTAATTTTCTAGCGACTTCATTGTAATATTGTGTCGCGGGGCCCGGCGTAGCTGCGCTTCGAGCGTCTGCTGTATCTTTGTCGCGGCACTCATCGACGGCGTAATGCATAGAGCTGCGGCAAGTTCGTCATGCTCGGCCTGGGAAAGCATGTCTGCG
>JAJONK010000094.1 GCA_021323355.1 Deltaproteobacteria bacterium | reverse complement strand
TTTTCTCAAGCAGCTTTGTGGTGGAACCGGACTAAAGCAATTTTCGCCGATCATCGGCCGACGCTCGATGCTGCAGCACACCCTCGATCGGATGCAGCAATTAGTGCCGGCCGAACGTACGGTGATAGTAGTGGGCGCGCATCAGAGCGGGGAAGCATCGCGCCAGCTTTCCCACTGGCCGCAAGAGAACATTATCTACCAACCGGCCAATCGCGACACCGCGCCAGGTATCCTGCTGCCGTTTTCATACATTACCCACCGTGACCCGTCGGCCACCGTTATCGTCTCCCCTTCCGATCACTTCGTGCGCAATGAGAACCGCTTCATGGACGCAGTCGCGAGCGCGCTTGTGGATCTAAAGCGGCATTCCGACAAGATGATCTTGTTAGGCATGACTCCCGAGCAGGGCCAAGAAACGGAGTATGGCTATATCCAACTCAAAAAGCCTATACGCGCAACCCTGACGCGACCGGTGGCAGGCTTTGTCGAAAAGCCTCCGCTGGCGCTTGCACGCCGTTTGATCAACCAAGGCGCGTTATGGAACACTATGGTTTTCACCGTCAGAGGCACTACCTTATGGCAGATGGTTCGGGATACGGTGCCGTCGCTGTTCAATGCCTTTGGTTTGATTCAATCGATGCTGGGCAGCATCCATGCGCCTGGCTTCATCCAACACATCTATCAGACGATTCCCAACGTCAATTTCTCCTCAGATATCTGCGCACCTCTGGCCAAAAGGCTACGCGTTCTCGAGGTACCGAATGTCGGCTGGAGCGATTGGGGGACTGTTGCCAGTATCCTACGCTCGCTGATTGAAATGGGCCAGCTCGAAACATTCCGAATGCGCCTTGAGGAAAGCCAGGTACACCCTTCCTGGTACGCCGCTTCATTGGCTGAAATCGATCCACAATCTAAGGATCTCGCGCCCGAAGCGGTATATTCTTTGATACGGACCGAAGTTGACGCTTATTTATCTCCGGATTAGCCGCAGCTCTATCGTTCAGTGCAGAGTTTCCGAAAGAAGAGAAGCAGCCGGCTCTCTTTCAAATTTCCCGCCGGATCATGACGAGCTTCAATCGACCACCATATATATTTCACGGTTGGGCGACTGACGTAACAGCGGCGAAACCTTCTTGCTCCATTGTTGGAAGGTGGGCTCAGCCGTCACTTTACGGATCTGTTCTTCTAATGTTTTCAACTCAGGCGCGTCCTGCGTAAACACCACATTCGGCGCGTCCGATGAGGCAAAATGGGTGCGCAGTATTCTCGTATTCTCGCCACCCGCTTGCTTGACGATATCACGCAAAGTTTTTAGCTCATGCTCTACTTCCCCCGTTTTACCGGGTAACGTAAGAAATGTCAGACGCGATACGTACATCTCAAGGTCCTCCTGTGCTTGTTATCGAGCTAACAGCTGCGGTTGCAATCGAACCTGCTCGAATTGTTTCATGTCTGCCCGAGTTCTCGGTACATGAAACCGCATTTTTAGCCGAATTGCCTTTCATCGAAGGAGAAATTTTTATCCGGCTGTCTTAGGTTGACAGCGCGCCGGCGGCCCTTTTAGATTTTTTCCTGGCTGCCGGGATCCGCAGCTGGCGCAGCGCCTTAGCCTCGATCTGGCGCACGCGCTCACGGGTAATCAAAAACATGTCGCCAATCTCCTGCAAGGTGTGCTCCCGGGTAAGGTCAATGCCAAACCGGTGCCGCAACACGATTTGTTGCCGCGGATTGAGAATCGATAAAGATTGTCTGGTAACGGAACAAAGGTCCTTTTTTAAAAGTTCGTCCGCAGGGTCCTGAGCGCGTCGGTCCCTGGCGTAATGCTGCAGTGTTTCTTCGGAATTCTCACCAAGCGGCGCCTGCAACGACAGATGCTCACTTGGCAGTGTGATGATTCTTCGAATCTCCTGAAGGCTAAGGCCGGTATCAGCGGCCATATCTTCCGGCAGAGGGGTTCTACCGAGCCTTTGCGCGAGGTCCTCAAAGCTGCGCAGTAACTTGCTCCTGGCTTCCACGATGTGAGCGGGAATCCGAATCATATGTCCGGAATCAACCATGCTGCGAGCGATAAACTGCCGTATCCACCAGGTCGCATAGGTGGAAAAACGATATCCCAGACGGTGGTCGAATTTCTCGGCCGCCCGCATTAAACCGATGTTCCCCTCCTGAATCAAGTCTGCGAGCTCCACATTGAAACGGCGGAAACGTTTGGCAATGCTGACCACCAAGCGGAGGTTACCCTCGGTGAAAAGCTTTTTCGCCGTATCTGCTTGTTGCTCACCGTCCGATATTGCATCGACATGACGTTTGAGCTTTTCGGAACTCATACCGGTTTTTTGTTCGATCTCCTTTATTTCCCGCACGCAAGCTTCTCGCTGAACTCCAGCAGAGTCCGCCAGCAACCTTTCGCAGGCAATGGTGCGCCGCGCCGACTGCCGCAACGATTCGGCGATTACCGTGAGTTGCAACCGAGCTAAACCGAGTTGCAACCGAGCTAAACCGAGATCGCGGAGCATGCCGACGATTTTTTGGTCTTCCCTGGCGATAGTTCGCCGCAGCAACCAGCGCGCTCGTTGGGACGCTTTTTTTGCCCGCGCTTTGCGCTGCAGCGCTTCGATGTTTTTCAGACGCCGCTTTATCGAGCGTAGGATTTCAAAAATGCGTCTCGCGTATCCAGTTGAAATTTGACAGGCGCGCCAGCAGTGTCGTCCTCTCTTGTCAGCCCCTCGATAACGTCAGACAAGCGGATCTCGTCGTTTTGTACTTTGTCAGCCAAGTCGAGCACATGCCGGGAAGCTACCGGCGTAGAAAGGATGCTTTCGAGTATTCTGGACTGGCCGTCTTCTCTGAGTTTGGCAATGTCAATCTCCTGCTGATGCGTGAGCAATTGAAAAGAGCGAATTTCGTTCAAGTAGATCGACAAGGGCTCGTTGCCGACGGTCGCTTCCGTTTCCTCCGCCTCCGGCCGCCCGTCATCCGAGACGCTATTCGACTCAGTCGCTAATGGCTCAGCCAGATCGACTTCCGCCTGATCTTCCTCGGGCTGATCTTCCGTGCGAGAGTTTTTCAGAGAGCTGGCAAGGGAAGCGCTGTTCGCACGGAAAGCGAACTCTGAATCCATCGTAATCAACTCCTCGGCAAAACAACAACACACAGGCAGGACGAGACGCGTTTGAGTAGCGCAACAAATATGCCATTGTCTTTAGAAGACGGAACCAAGCTCTGTGCTTCTCATGTAGCGTGGATCGGACAGGAAGCACTCTCGTTGTAGCGGCAGCAGGACGCATAGCAGCGCACCAAAAAGTTGTCATACGACGCGCGAAGCATAGTTCGTGGCATATGCCTTGCTGAAATTTTCATCACTAGCAAACTATTAACACCAGCGTGGTGAACGGCGCTTCATGTTGAAGCAACCATCGCTCTCCGGACTAAATAGAGGCTCATGAAAACTCCGCGCCAATTGCCCAACTGTATTCCGGCGGAGAATCTTGTCTGTTGATTGGAATTTTTTTTCCTGATTTGATTCGATCATGAACAGCAAGATCCAACAGGTCTCCAATTCAGCTAATCTGGCTTATATAGAAGCGCTTTACGCCGCTTACGTTGTCGATCCATCATCGGTAGATCAGGACTGGTGCGCCTACTTCGCCGCGCTCAACGGCGATGCTTCCGACGGCCAAACTACGAGGATGCCATCGACCACTGAAAGCAATGGCGGCGTCGCGCATGCAAGTGGCTCGGCAAGCAGCGTCGCGTCCCGCGCCTCTACCTTACAAGAACAAGTCAACGAGATGATCAGAGCGTTTCGCAGTCTCGGCCATAAAGCGGCCAGCATCGATCCGCTCAGCTTATCCAATGATCCGCAACCTTCTCTCGATCCGGAGTTTTATGGCCTCACCGTCGATGACATGAAGCGGCTTTTTCCCGGCGTTGGGTTGCCCTGGAACGGCCCGTTGACAATCGGCGAGATTGTCGAGCGGTTGCGTCGTACTTACTGCGGCGCCATCGGTGTCGAGTTCATGCATATCGACGAGCCGGCAGTTCGAAATTGGCTGCAGCGGCGCATGGAAGAAAGCCAGAATCATCTTGAGCTGAGTCATAAGCAAAAGCTGAGGATTCTCGCGCGTCTCACCGACGCGGTGACGTTCGAAGAATTCGTCAGAAAAAAATTTGTTGGCGCCAAAAGCTTTTCACTGGAAGGCGCCGAAAGCCTCATACCGTTGCTGGATTTTGCCATCAATCACGCGGCGCGTGACGGTTTGCAGGAAATCGTCCTGGCAATGGCCCACCGCGGCCGCTTGAATGTCCTCGCCAATCTAATCGGCAAGAGCCCGTGGGAGATTTTTCGTGAATTCGACGATCCTCTCACGGCCGAAAGTGGCGGCGGCGATGTCAAGTACCACCTGGGCTACAGCAATGATTACGAATTGGCCTCCGGCGAGAAAATTCATCTTTCGCTTTGTTTCAATCCCAGCCATCTGGAGTTCGTCAATCCGGTGGCCGTAGGACGCATGCGCGCCAAGCAGGACCGCGCCGGGGATCAGCAACACGGCCGTGGCATGGCGCTGCTGATTCATGGCGACGCGGCTTTCGCCGGCGAAGGAGTGACTCAGGAAACCCTAAACCTGAGTCAGCTGGAGGGCTATAGCATCGGCGGTGTGCTGCACGTGGTGATAAACAACCAAATTGGATTCACAACATCCCCCAAGGAAGCGCGCTCAACCCGCTACGCTACGGATGTTGCCAAGATGTTGCAGGTGCCGATTTTTCACGTCAACGGGGATGATCCCGAAGCGGTCGCGCAGGTCGTCGGCTTGGCGATGGATTTCCGGCGCACGTTTAAACGGGATGCGATGATCGATATGTATGGCTATCGCCGCTGGGGCCACAACGAGGGCGACGAACCGACGTTTACGCAACCGAGACTCTATCAAGCGATTAAGAAGCATCGGCCGGTGCGCGATCTCTATTTGGAAAAACTGCTGCGGGAAAAAATCATCGATGCCGGTGAGGCAAACCGGTTGGTGGCGCAGCGCCGGAGCGATCTGGAGAACGAATTGGCGCGGGCGCGCAGCACCAGCGCCGTTCCCACGCCGCAGAGTTTTGGCAGCTTCTGGGCCGGGTACTCCGGTGGACTCGAACCGGCAGCGGCACCGGTCCCTACTGCTGTGAAGCGAGAACGGCTCTCGGCATTGCTTGAAGCTCTGGCGCGCATCCCTAAAGATTTTCAGCCGCACCCAAAGATCAAACGCGGGATAGAGCTGCGTCAAGAAATGGCCCGTGGAACACGGCCCATCGACTGGTCCGCCGCAGAAGCTTTGGCGTTTGCGAGTTTAGCCGTCCAAGGAATCCGGGTACGCTTGTCCGGGCAGGACAGCGCGCGCGGGACTTTCAGCCATCGCCATGCGGTACTACGTGATTACCACGATGGGCACGCCTATGTTCCGCTGCAGCACCTGCAGCCGGGGCAAGCTCCGGTGGAGATCATTAACAGCCCGCTTTCCGAAACCGGTGTTTTGGGTTTCGAATACGGCTACAGTCTAGATTATCCCGAGGCTCTGACTTTGTGGGAAGCGCAGTTCGGCGATTTCGTCAATGCTGCGCAAGTCATCATCGACCAATTCATCACCAGCGCCGAAGAAAAATGGCGCAGGCTGAGCGGCTTGGTTTTGTTGCTCCCGCATGGCTTTGAAGGAATGGGACCGGAGCACTCGAGCGCGCGCATCGAACGGTTTCTGCAGCTTTGCTCCAAGGATAATCTCCAGGTGGTTTATCCGACAACCCCAGCGCAATACTTTCATTGCCTGCGTCGACAAGTGCTGCGCAGATGGCGTAAGCCGATGGTGATTATGACTCCCAAGAGTTTGCTGCGCCATCCGGGGGCAGTCTCCAATCTCGACGCCTTGGCTGATGGAGAATTTGAAACCGTCATCGGCGATCTTAGCGCGCGCCAAGATTGTCAGAAAATTCTCTTGTGCAGCGGTAAAGTTTATTATGACCTGGAGAAAAAGCGTGCCGAGATGAACCGCGATGACATCGCCATCGTGCGCATCGAGCAATTTTATCCAGTGCCGGAAGAGCGGCTGCGGACGGTTCTGGAAGGCTATGCCGCCGGTACGCCGGTAGTGTGGATTCAAGAAGAACCTCGCAACATGGGCGCCGCATGCTTTTGGCACCTTCAGCTTGGCAACAAGCTTTTCGATCGATTTCCTTTTTCGGTGGTCGCGCGCGCCGCTTCCGCCAGCCCGGCAACCGGCTCGGCAAGCCGGCATCATCAGCAACAAACCGAGCTGCTGGCCGCCGCTTTCGGAAACCAGTAGCGAGCACTAGCTTTAATGCTGTTTAGGACCCGGTCAATTCCATAAGGTGGGCAATGACCATTGAGGTTAAGGTTCCCGAGGTCGGCGAATCAATCACCGAAGTTGAAATAGGTGATTGGCTCAAAGCCGTCGGCGACTCGGTTCAGCAGGATGAGGATCTCGTCGTCATCGAAACCGACAAGGCAACCGTTGAAATTCTTGCGCCGCAAGCAGGCAGGCTTAGCAAAATTTTAAAAGCCAGCGGAGAAACCGCGCAGGTCGGCGAAGTTATCGGCCATCTGGACCAGGCTGAACATACAAACGTCAATGGAGCTGGAGAAGATCAGACGAGCGTCGCTGAATCATCGGAAGCTAAAAAGCCAAAGGGCCGCCGAGCTAAAGTAACCAAGCCGGAACAGCCGTTCAGCGCCGGCGAATCTGATTCCGAGGATGGGCCGGATGCGCAACCCAGCGCTACCGAGACCACTGCAGTTTTCGTCGAGCAACCGCCGCAACAAGGCGAAACAAGCGCGCCGGTTGGACCAACCCAAGCCGCTGAAATTGAGCTAGAGGCAAGGCCATCGGTTCCCGATCGTGAGGCGCCGTCAGAGCAGACGCGGCCTGCCGAGATTCCAGTATCTTCTGTCGCCAGGGATATCCGAAGCGAGCGGCAGGAAAAACTCCTGCCGATGAGCCAGTTGCGCCGCCGACTTGCCGAACGGTTAGTCCAGGCACAGCAAACTGCCGCCCTGCTGACGACTTTTAACGAGATCGACATGTCCGCCGTCAATCAGCTGCGGCAAATCCATCAAGATGCTTTCAAGGAAAAATACAACGTCAGACTCGGCTTGATGTCTTTTTTTGTCAGAGCGGCAATTGAAGCGCTCAAGCTTATTCCGGAAGTCAACGCGGAGATACGCGACGGTAGTATCGTGTACCGGAACTATTTCGACATTGGCGTCGCCGTGGGCGGCGGGCGCGGGCTGGTCGTGCCGGTGCTGCGCGATGCCCAAAGCATGAGCTTTGCGGCAATCGAAATCGCCATCGGCGACTTTGCCCGCCGCGCCCGGGAGAACAAGTTGAAGCCGGACGAATTGCAAGGCGGCACTTTTACGATCACTAACGGCGGCGTTTACGGATCGCTGCTGTCAACGCCGATCATCAACCCGCCGCAGAGCGCTATCTTGGGAATGCACGCGATGCAGGAGCGGCCGGTGGCGCGTGACGGCGCTGTCGTAATCCGGCCGATGATGTATGTGGCGTTGAGCTATGATCATCGCCTCATCGACGGACGCGAGGCGGTCACGTTTTTGAAACAGATAAAAACAGCGGTCGAGGAGCCGGTGCGAATGTTACTCGAACTTTAATCAACCGAGGATCAGAAATGGCTGACTTACAAACCGCAGAAATACTCCAGCGGCTGGCAAATCTCGAGCAGCAGAATTTTCGTTATCGCCTCGCCGGCGTCGGCCTCGCTGTCTTGATTTTGGCCACCTTCCTCATGGGTCAAAGCAAGCCCAACGTGGCAAGCGCCGTCGAAGCGCAAAGTTTCGTTTTGCGAGACAAGAGCGGCAACCTGCGCGGCACCCTTGCCGTGGACAGCAAGACGGAAGCATCGACTCTGGTTTTGGCGGATCAGAGCGGCAAGATTCGCGCTGAATTCAAAGTGGCCAACGATGGCAACGCCGGCATTGCGTTCGGCGATGCCAATGGAAAACCGCGGCTGATTGTGGGTTTGAAGGACGCCGGTACGCCGGACATGGGATTGGCCGACAGCCAAGGCAATCTGCGCATGGGCATCGGGCTTGATCCTGACGAGCTTCCTGCGATCGTTATGTACGACGAAAAGCGCAACATCGTCTGGAGCGCAACCGGGCACAAACCTTAATCACAGCGGCGGTGAATGGCTCAAATATTTCATCCCAGCACCAACACGGTTTCCAAGCTAACTATTTTTGGCGCCGTGTTTCTGATCGGCGGGCTCTTATGGCTACTCGCCGAGCTAAACCGATCATCTTATGTCACTCAGGCAAACGTGGTGCGCCCGCAACCAGTCCCGTTCAGCCACAAGCATCATGTCAGCGGGCTCGGCATCGATTGCCGATATTGCCACACCGCAGTGGAGCAAAGCGCATTCGCCGGGATTCCGTCAACGTCAACCTGCATGAATTGCCATTCGCAGATTTGGACTAACAGTCCGATGCTCGAACCGGTGCGCGAAAGTTACCGCACCGGTCAACCCCTGCGCTGGACCCGGGTTCACAACCTGGCGGAGTTTGCCTATTTCAATCATAGCATCCATGTGAACAAGGGCGTTGGCTGCGCGACTTGTCATGGGCCGGTCGATCAGATGCCGCTGGTTGCCCAAGAAAAATCGCTGCTGATGGAATGGTGCCTGGATTGTCATCGTAATCCCGAGCAGTACCTCCGCCCCCGCGAGGAAGTCTTCAATATGTCCTGGACTGCGCCGGCGAATCAGTCGGAGCTCGGCATGGAGCTGGTTCGGAAGTACAACGTTCGCACTGAACAGCTAACCGACTGCTCGGTTTGCCATAGATGAGGATAACGCAGGTGAGTCAACTCGGAACCACGAAGGAAGTCGCCGCGGAATGGCGCCAGCGGCTGTCCGGCCTGCAAGGGCGGCGTTACTGGCGCAGCTTGGAAGAGCTGGCGCAAAGCGATGAATTCGAGCGAATTGTCGAAGGAGAATTTCCCGGCGCCGCTTCATTGTTGAGCAATGGACTGAGCCGGCGCGAGTTTTTACGGATCATGGGCGCTTCACTGGCCCTGGCCGGCCTCGGCGCATGCGCTGAGCGGCCCACCGAGCAAATCGTGCCCTACGTTCAGCCTCCCGAGGAGCGCACCGCCGGCGAAACTTTCGATTACGCCAGCGCATTCACACTGGCAGGAGTTGCGACCGGGATTCTGGTCAAAAGCTATGAAGGCAGGCCGAT
This sequence comes from Deltaproteobacteria bacterium, assembly GCA_021323355.1. Classification (GTDB taxonomy): domain Bacteria; phylum Desulfobacterota; class Binatia; order UBA9968; family UBA9968; genus WHTF01. The sequence continues at coordinate 1,416 of JAJONK010000094.1, read as the reverse complement.
CAAGATTGAAGGCAACCCGCAGCATCCGGCGAGTTTGGGTGGCACCAACCCATTCATCCAAGCATCGATTCTAAGTCTTTACGATCCGGAACGTTCTCAAGTCGTGCGCCACTCGAGCGGCATCACCACCTGGGAGGACTTCGTTCGGACGGCGCGCACGCGGCTTGATTCCCTGCGCCCGGCAGGAGGAGCGGGGCTGCGATTGCTCACAGGCACCGTGACCTCGCCGACTTTGGGAGAACAGATCAGGACTCTGTTAAAGCAATTCCCGCAGGCAAAGTGGCATGCCTACGAACCGGTGTCGCGCGATAACGTCCGCGCAGGCGCGCGGATCGCTCTGGGACAGGAAGCCGAGAGCCTTTACCGATTCGATGGCGCCGATGTAATTCTCTCCCTGGATTGCGATTTTCTCTTCAGCGAGCCCGGCTCACTTCGCTATGCGCGTGATTTCTCCAATCGCAGAAGAGTGCGCGGCGAGCAGGCGGAAATAAACCGGCTCTATGTCGCCGAACCGACGCCGTCGATCACCGGGTCAATCGCGGATCATCGCCTCGCCATAGCCGCGGGCCGGATCGGATCGCTGGCGCAGGCAGTGGCGCGCCGCCTCGGCGCCAAACAGTCCGGCGCCGAACATGCTCAAGAACTTGCGCCGTACAAAGCCTGGATCGACACGGTTGCCGCAGATCTGCAACAGCATCGCGGCTCGAGCCTGGTTATTGCCGGCGAATTTCAGCCTCCCCGGGTGCACGCTCTAGCCCATTCTATGAACCAGCTGCTTGGCAACGTCGGGACCACGGTGATTTATGCCGAGCCTGCCGAGGAATCACTAGCCGCCGGCGCAAGCTCCCTCGAAGAGCTCGCGCGCGATATGGCACAAGGCGCTGTCGAAGCGCTGTTCATTATCGGAAGTAACCCAGCTTACAACGCACCGGCGGATCTGCGTTTCGCCGAGGCGCTGTCTAAAGTTCGCTTCCGCGCACATTTTGGCGAATATGAAGATGAGACCTCGGCGCTATGCCAATGGCATGTTCCGCAGGCTCATTTCTTGGAGACGTGGGGAGATGCCCGAAGCTTTGACGGCATCGTAACTATTCAGCAGCCGTTGATCGCGCCGCTCTATGGCGGAAGATCGCCGCATGAGTTGTTCGCGGCGCTTAACGGTAGCGCGGAGACATCCGCATATGACATCGTGCGCGGATTCTGGCGCGGCCGCATCGGCGGCGCCGATTTTGACGAGTGGTGGCGCCGCACTTTGCATGACGGGTTTATCCCCGATAGCGGCGCAAGGCGCAGGACTGCCGTTCGCGCGCAAAGTGAGGCGCCGTCGAGGCCGGACGCTCCTGCGGCAAATGCGGCGGAAGGTTTGGAGCTGATATTTCGGCCCGATCCGACGATTTGGGATGGCCGCTTCGCCAA
>JAJONK010000592.1 GCA_021323355.1 Deltaproteobacteria bacterium | reverse complement strand
TGCTGGGCCTGGGAGTCAATCAAAGTGATGTGGCGCCAGGGCCTCGATGCTGGCGATGTCAACATCGTACTGCAGGCGGTGCCCAAAGCAGTCCCTGATTTGCCAAAGGTTCCTGTGGCCATCGAGCTCGCAAAAACAGAGGAGGCGCGAAAGCTGATTCAGGCGGGCATCCATGATACGGCAGCGATTACTCGTCCCTATGCTTTGCCGCCGGGCACACCCAAGGATCGTGTTCAGATACTGCGCCGGGCGTTTGCACAGACCATGAAAGACAAAGATTTCTTAGCCGAAGCAGTCAAGTCTAAATTGGATGTTGATCCGGTGAGCGGAGAAGAGGTCGAGAAAATAGTTTCCGGCCTTTTCAAACTCGATTCCGCCACCGTGGCGAGAATGTCTGAAGTGCTCAAATAAAGAATCGCACTGCCGAAATTCTAATATCAAGAAACCAGCCAACAACAGAACGGACTTAAGCAGCGCCTGCCAATCTTCTCTCAAAGTACGACTTACTGTGCCGATTCGTGGGCCGGCTATAGGTTCCGCCGAATCAAAAATTGTCATATCAAGTTAGTTCTTTCAGTTTTTTCAAACGTCATCCCAAGGAGACTCTGGTGCAAACTTCATCGCGGGGAAATTGGTCGGGCGCCGCAGGCTTCGTTCTGGCATCTATGGGATCCGCCGTCGGCCTGGGCAACGTATGGCGCTATCCCTATATCACGGGGCAGTATGGCGGCGCCGCGTTTATTCTTCTTTATATTGGTTGCGTCCTTGCCGTGGGCGTCCCGTTGATGATCGCCGAATTCCTCATCGGCAGAAAAACTCAACTCAATCCTGTAGGCGCGTTTAGAAAGCTCCGGCCCGGATCGCCCTGGGTGCTCACCGGCTGGTTGGGTATCGTTAGCGCTTTTACGATCCTCTCCTATTATGCTGTAGTCGGCGGCTGGGTCTTGCACTATGTCTATCTCTCGCTGACCAACTCGTTTGCGGGCAAATCTACCGAGCAGGTCACGGATATTTTCGTCAGCATGAATGTCAAGCCGGACCTGCAAATCTTCTGGCTCGCGATTTTTATGCTCGTCACAATTGTCATCGTATCCAAAGGGGTATCGGGCGGCCTCGAAGCGGGCAATAAGATCATGATGCCGCTACTCTTTGCATTGCTGATAGTTTTGTCGATCTATGCGCTGCAAACCAGCGGCGCGGCTTCGGGACTTGAGTTCCTGCTGCGCCCGCAGTGGCAAAAAATCGGTCCCACCGCCGTGCTGGAAGCGCTCGGGCAGGCGCTTTTCTCTTTGAGTCTAGGAATGGGGACGATGATTACTTATGGGAGTTATCTTTCCCGGCGAAGCAATCTGGTTAGCTCGACGTTTTTCATCGCCGCCGGCGATACGCTCGTCGCAGTCCTTGCCGGCTTCGTCGTTTTTCCGCTGGCGTTTAGCTTTGGTCTTGAGCCCGGCGCCGGCCCAGGGTTGATCTTTCGCACCCTGCCCATCGCCTTTGCTCAACTGCCGGGAGGTTATTGGGTTGCTCTAGGGTTTTTCATTCTTCTCAGCTTCGCGGCCATCACCTCATCGATTTCGCTCTTAGAGGTCGCGTCAGCTTATTTCATCGACGAACACGGTTGGTCGCGAAGCAGAGCCGGTTGGACCTTGGGTAGCGCGATCTTCTTGCTGGGGATTCCTTCGGCCATTGGCGAACAGTTCTTGGGTGTCATGGATGCGCTGTCAACAAATTATCTCTTGCCCATCGGCGCCCTGCTGATAGCGGTTTTCACCGGCTGGGCGCTGACGCACAATGAGCGCAAAGATGAGTTCAGCGCCAGCGACGTTACCGCAGTCCGCCTGGCCGTCTGGTCATTCTTGATCCGCTTCATAACTCCTGTCGCGCTTATCCTGATCTTTCTTCACCAAGTCCGCCTATTTTAATTTTTCCACAGAACCGTGCCTCAGCGACACCTGCATCACATCATGAACTTCTCGCTGCCAGGCAGTTGCCTAGTGTAGTATCTGCATAACCGTAGTTGTAACGGCTTCGCGCTGCATCGCGAGGATTGCCTTCTTGAGTACGTCTTCACGGTGGCTCTTAGCTTCCCTTGAAAGAAAAATTATTTGTGATATCTACTCCGACGCAATTTCGGCGTGTTGAACACAAAAGCTACTGCAACTCTGAAGCGGTGGAGGGTGAATGAAGATTTTGATCGTCGAAGATAACGCGGATATGCGCGATCTAGTATGTCTTATAGTGGAGCGACTCTTCTATCTTCCGGTTCTCGCCTGTCACGGTAAAGAGGGATTGGAGAAGGCTATCGCAGAGAAGCCGCAGTTAATTCTAATGGACATGAGGATGCCGGTAATGGACGGCTGGGAAGCGGCGAGAGCCCTGCGGACTCATCCTGACACGAAGAATATTCCGATTTTGGCAACAACTGCGCTGTTTCGTCCTCATGAATTAAGAACCTGCTTGGAAGCGGGTTGCAACGACTACCTTGTCAAACCGTTTAGCTGTGTCGATCTCCAGACCAAAATTGGAGAAATGTTGGGAACGCGTTCTGAACAACTGCGATTCAACTGATCAGATCAAAGGCTCGGGACAACTTCAGTCCGTACTCAATATCCGCTACTGCTCTCGGACAATGCTGCTTGGCAGCTTCCAAGAGCACTAATGCCTCGTCTCCATCACACTCGATGATCACGCATTTGAACAGCGGTTCTTCACGTCCCCATCGGTGAAGCTCCGGGCAGCGACGGAGAACGGCAAAAGCAGGAGCTTCCGCTGGAACGCTCTGCAGCAACTGCTCGAAATCAGCGCGCGCAAGTCCAATCACAACTACCATACGGCTTTAGTATCTTCGATATACGTCGGAAAGACTCTCTAATGCCCAATCTCATCAGTAAACGTTCGCACGGGCTGTCCTCCTCTCGGAAGGCACAGGAGCGAGCAACAAACAGGCCGGGTAATGTTCTAGGAAATACAAC
>JAJONK010000093.1 GCA_021323355.1 Deltaproteobacteria bacterium | reverse complement strand
AACGGCGAGCGCATTGCGCTTTACAAAATTGCCGGCGAAGTTTATGGCACCAGCGAGATGTGCTCGCATAGCGACTGCTCACTCGAAGATTTCGGCAAAATAGTCGAAAACGATCAAGTGGAATGCATCTGTCACGGCGCAAGGTTCCGCATCAAAACCGGGGAAGTGACGAGGTTACCGGCTGAGGTTCCACTCAAAACCTATTCAGTAAGGATCGATAATGACGAGGTATGGGTCCGAGTGCCGGATCCGGCCAAGACATGAATATAATTTAAAGCAGCTACGGCTGCTATCGAACAACTACAATCAGATTCGCGTGAACGCTCAAGGCCCATAACTTCCTGAAGTGCCAAAAAAGACTTACATCATACAAGTCGCCTTCTTTTTGGAATAAAACCCGCGGAAATTTTGTCTGAAATGAACTACGCCAGGGCTGGAGGAGAAGCCCTTCGACCTCCCGCCGTAAATCGTGCGGCGAGCCTCGTCGCACAATTCTAGATGAATAGATCTCCATAGGTAGGAATGCGCACTGCACTACCTAAATCGCTCTACGATGGCTTTCTGGCACCTTGCTTGCGTGCCACTCCTAACCGACATTTGCAACACTGAGTGCTCTGGGATGGAACTCCAAACCGCATGATCCATACGGCGGCTCCAATGTCGGCATCAAAAGACGCCACCAAAATTGATGCTGATACGCTCTAGCCCCGCAGAGTTCAGTTTCGCATCGTGTCATTGACCACCGTATTCTGAATGATGATTCGAATACGGCACTTCATCATCGCCGAACAACTTAAGTAAAAAACAACTCTGCTCACCAGCGCAGGACTGCGGCACTCTCTCACGTCTACTCCATGCCCGTGGATAGCTTCATTGGCTTACGTCACAGTCGTAAATCTCTGCCTGCGGAGCAGCAACACCCTCAGGAGCAGCTATGACTCACAGAAATACGCATCCAACGGGTACCCTATGCGTAAGACAATCCTCCATTGCGCATAGCACCTCAAGTGAAAGGACATCTGCTGGCAAAATCACGTCGATACTTATGGCGTTGTTATTATTTCCCACGCTGACTTTTGGTTACCCGTTTCAGCTCAATTGGACTGACATGAACGCGGACGAGGACGGCACGATAATTTATCGGGAGATATCTGGTGTTTTTCATGAAGTCGGCTTCGTCGGTCCGAACGTAACGAGTTTTACCGATGACCCGCCGGGAGCCAGCGGTGATACATTTTGCTGGACCGTACGGGCGTTTCGTGAAGGTGACATCTCGGGCTCGTCCAATGAAACCTGCGCGAGCGTGCCAACAACATCGGCAAATCCACGACCGTCAAAGATAGGACAGCGCGAAGGCCAAGGAAGATGACGCTGCCGGTCTGTAGCTTAACTCACGTGAAGTAACGCCGAACGGCGGTCACCCGAGCGAGCCGCGGTCGAAATCCCACCGGACCCGCCGCAGTAGTGGGATTGTGTAGATTATAGACGATGATTGGCGGTGACACCTGCCGCAGCATCAGCACCATAATTACTAACTCGGCTGATCGCATTCCTGCGAACTCGGGTTGTTCCTAAGGCAAGAGCAGCGACTTTAGCCCAGCTAATTCAATCCTGGCTAGAAACCATACCGTTATTCATGCGCAAAACCCGCGTGGCGCAGGAGCTGGCGAACTCCTCATCATGGGTCGCGATAACCAAGGTGCGTCCTTCACCTACCAATCCCTGAAGCAACTCTCGCAACTCACTGCGGCGCGCCCCATCCAACGATGCGGTCGGCTCATCCATCAGCAGCAGCGGCGGATCTACAGCCAGAGCGCGCGCGATTGCAACGCGCTGCGCCTCGCCACCCGAAAGTTCGCCCGGCAGCGCGTTGGCGCGATGTTCGACGCCGAGCAGCGCGAGTAGCTCCTGCGCGCGGCGAACGGCTTCGCGGAAAGGCACACCATGCGCGTGTACCGGAGCGAGCCAGACGTTTTTAGCCGCCGGCATATGCTCGAACAGATGGTGAAACTGGAACACCATGCCGATTCTACGGCGCAGGAGACGCAGAGTATTCGCCGAATTGCCGCCGTTGCCGACTATCGTCAGATCTTCGACTTGGACGGTTCCTGATTGAAACGGCTCTAACCCGGCGATCAATCTGAGTACCGTAGTCTTGCCGGAACCTGAAGGCCCCATTAGGGCGACGATTTCGCCGCGCTGCACACCGAACGTGACACAGGCCAGCACCTCGCGTTCACCGCGACGAAGGCGCACGTCATTGAGTTGCAGCACGTGTGCGGTCATGCCGTCCGCCGCCGCCATCGTTGCTCAAGCCGGCGCGCCAATGCCGCCAGCGGTAACGACATCGCCATATAAAGCGCGGCGCACAACGCCCCGGGAACAACCCAGCTGCCGATGTTGGTCGCGAAAATTTGCGTTTGTTTGGTCAGCTCGAGAACGGTAAGCACCGAGACCAGCGAAGAGTCTTTAAGCAGGGCAACGAAATCATTGGTCATCGGCGCCAGCGCTAAACGAAACGCCTGCGGTCCGCGCACCAATGTTAGAACCTGAAGCTCATTGAAGCCGAGTATCCGTGCAGCCTCGAGTTGACCGCCCGGCACGGCCTCGAGCGCGCCGCGGTAGATTTCACTTTCATATGCGGCATAGTTGAGTCCGAGTCCAAGAAGCGCAGCGACAAAGGCGGGTAGGCGAATGAGTTCGACGATACCGTAGTACAAAATGAAAAGCTGAAGAAGGATCGGCGTTCCGCGGATGATCTCTACATAAGCGGTTAGAAGCGAGCGGGCGATCTTGCCGCCGTAGACGCGTCCACTGGCGATCGAAACACCGATGATGATGGCCAGCATCATCGACAAACATGAAAGCACCATCGTGATTGCGGCGGCGCGAAAAAGCGCGGGCAGGTAGGCCTGCACCGTCCGCCATTTGGAAACGGTCGCTTCGCCGCCGGGCAAATCGAAGCCAAGCACCGGCGGCAGTGGATTGCCTGCGAGCACGTCGGCGAACAACGCCGGTTGATCCTCGTTCCACACCCGCCATTTACGAAAAATCCGTTCTAAAGTGCCGTCGCGCATTGCGTTGCGTAGAATTTCGTTGACCGATTCGCGCAGTGCAGCGTTCCGGGCTGCGAGGACCCCGACGTAGTGGCCGGTCGCAACGCTTTCCGGCTGGATAGTGAACCCCGAAGTGGTACGACGGCGCCGCTCGGCGAGAACATTATCGAGCAGCACGGCATCCACACGTCCGATGATCAGATCTGTATAGGGATGCACATCGTCATCATAGGAAACGACTTTGATGCCGAAATCGCGCTCGGCGCGGAGAAGAATCTCATAGGCGATGGTACCTCCGAGCGTGCCGATCCGTCGTCCGCGCAAATCGGCGAGGGTGCGAAAGCGTGAAGCGTCCGTGTCACGTACGCTCAACACCTCACGAAATCTATAATACGGCACCGTCGGCGCCATCGTAGCGCGGCGCGCTGGCGTGTCTTCGATCCCTCCCAAACCGATCTCGGCGTCGTCGCGCTCGATAGACTGATCGATTGATGTAAAGGCGACATTAAGGAAAGTGGCTGAGCGGTTAAGCCCCTGCGCGATGATCTCGGCGATCTCGACATCGAACCCCACCACTCGATCAGGACGCGCCGGATCCGCTTCGACAAACGGCGCCCCACCTTCGGGGTCGGCGGCCCAGCGAAATTCCTGTTGCGCCGAGGCTGCAATCGCCAACGACATTGGCGCAAACATTAAGAAGCTCACAAACAAAGCCAGCGTTGCCAATTCCCAACGGCAATTCTGCCGCTTATCTACTCTGCGCCTAATCATTAGTACTGAATTGCAGTCCGAGTTGCTGTGTCGACAGCTAAAGATGTTTCAGCAACTTACTCCAAAAATGTTCGAGAATAATAAACGAGATAGGGCCAGCAGTTTTTGTTTTTGCAACGGAGACTAACCGACCAACTGCTTTCATGTCAATCGGGGAGCAGCAATGATCTCTCTTACAGTCGGTAAGTGATTAAGTTAATATACCTACGCGATTGGTGATCGTTTCATCTCATGGGAAATAGTCAGGGTAGCGCGCCATGCAAGATTCGCCAGATACGGCAGAATAATGCAAATTAAGCTGAAACTCGGTTGTGCGAAAATCCTCCGGCCGCTTCTCTTTGCCGTGATGACGGTTTTTACCATGCCGGCTACTGGCAGTTCATCCGTCACCGAAAGGGCCGCGCTTTCCTTTGAGGATGCCCTTAGTAGTCTGCCCCGCCTCAGGAGTTTGCTGATTTCAATTGACGGAGAGCTCGTCGACGAGCGCTATTTCCATGGCGCGCGCTCTACCCACCCGGCTAATCTGAAGTCAGCTTCCAAAAGTATCATATCGACTCTTATCGGCATCGCGCTGGACCGCGGGCAGCTCAAATCTATTACAGATCCAATTGCCAAGTTTTTTCCGGAGCATTTCGGCGCCGACGCTGATGCTGCAAAGAAGAGGATTACCATTGAAGATCTGTTAACCATGCGCTCGGGCCTAGAGACCACCAGCAACGTCAACTATGGACAATGGGTAACCAGCGCCAACTGGGTGCGTCACGTATTGACCCGCCCTCTGATCGACGAACCCGGCGGCAGGATGATCTATAGCACCGGCAACTCCCACCTGCTCTCGGCGATACTGACGAAGGCGACGAAGATAAGCACGTTTGATTTCGCTCGGCGCTACTTAGCGGAGCCGCTGGCCATTGCGATTCGCCCGTGGATCCGCGACCCGCAAGGCATCTACCTGGGCGGCAACGATATGCATTTAACTCCGCGGGCCATGCTTGAATACGGCGAAGTCTATCTTAACCGCGGACGGATGAAGGAAAAGCAGATCGTCTCGGAGCGGTGGGTGGAGGAATCTCTCAAGCCGCGCACCAAATCCAGCTGGAGCGGCCGCGATTATGGATACGGCTGGTGGATCGACACTTTGGGCGGGCAGACGACCCACTATGCCTGGGGACATGGCGGCCAATTTATTTTCACAGTACCTGGTCTCAAGCTAGTGGTAGTTACCACCGCGGTGCCGACGCCTGATGATGGACGACGGGAACACCAGCGCGCCATTTACGATCTCATGGAGCGTCATCTTATTCCGGCGGCGGAAAGAAAACAGCTTGCAGCAGTAAGCAGCAAAACAAGAGTCGACCCTCAACAGAATTGACGAGCGCAGCAGTATTTTCACCGCGTTGTCGCTCCAGCTAATCTCGACACTCCTGAGTTTCAGTCACAAGTTTTAGATATTGTGGCGAGTTGATTTCCGTTCACTCTTGCAGTTCAGCTGATCATGCATTTTCATGGGCGCGAGCATTCACCTCGCCGGAGGGGTCTGTATACCGAGAGTCGGTTCGCGTCGTCGCCGCTCCTCAGACGACGGACCCGGCTGGCATATTTGATCTGAACGTTGAAATGAAGGCTGTTCGAATTCACAGATTTGGCGGTCCCGAGGTGATCCGCATAGAGGATATCCCCAGGCCTGTGCCAAACGCGGGGGAGGTCGTCGTCAAGGTGGAAGCCGCCGGTGTTGGGCCATGGGATGCTTTGATCCGCCGCGGCGACAGCGCTCTACCGCAAACCCTTCCACTCACTTTAGGGTCTGACTTTTCCGGTGTGATAGACTCTATCGGCTCCGGTGTGGAGCGATTCAAAATTGGCGACGAAGTCTTTGGCGTAACGGCCGAGAGTTTCACTGGAGCCTGTGCCGAATATGCTCGCGCTAAACCGAGCATGATCGCGCCCAAGCCGCGAACCCTCAATTACAGCCATGCTGGCTCCGTGCCGGTCGTGAGCGTAACCGCATGGCAGATGGTGTTTGAGTTTGCCCGGCTAAGCGCCGGACAGTCGGTGCTCATCCACGGCGGCGCTGGTAATGTTGGCGGCTACGCAGTGCAGTTTGCCAAACACGCGGGCGCCATGGTGATAACCACCGCAGCGGCTAGCGATGTTTCCTACATCCGCAGTCTCGGCGGCCTGGGGGTGATCGACTACCGCGCCAGCCGCTTTGAGGAAAAGGTGAAAGACGTCGACGTCGTGATCGATACCGTCGGCGGCGAGATCCTCGAACGCTCTTATGGTGTGATTAAGCGCGGCGGCATCATCGTCTCTTCATCGGCTGCTCCATCTCAAGAAAAGGCTCATCGACACGGGGTGCGAGCGTCATTCTTCCTGGTTGAGGTTACTGCCGAGCGATTGCAAAAAATTACCGCGCTCATCGATGCGGGCAGGCTAAAGACTCAAGTTGGTGAAGTGCTCTGGCTCGACGAAGGCCGGCAGGCCCACGAGATGCTCGAAGGCGCCCCGCACAGGCGCGGTAAAATAATCCTTAAGACGCAAAGCGCGCACGGCAATCGGCCGTTGACTTGAAGCAATCCATGATTCTGCTCGGCTATGCCGATATTGTCCGAGAAACAAAAAGCTCACCCGCGCGACCAACCTCCCTCTGTTCCTGTACGAGTTCATTTCACGAGCACGAACACGGGTTTCTCCGGCTCACCTTACGCCGCTTCACTTACTGAGCAACGTTTTCATCCGCTCAATCAACTCCCGATTGGCGGTGAAAACCTCTTTGGCCAGAGATTCGAGATCCTCAGCGCTGGTCGGATCTATATCCAGCCTCCTCTTTTTAGCATCCGCCAACAACGCTGGATCGCTGAGAGTCTTGCTAAACGCTTCTCGGAGCATCTTCACACGATCTGCCGGAATGCCGGGTGTGGCTATGATGGGACGGCCAAATTCTCCGGATGCTAACACCAATGCTGCCATGCGTTTGGTCCCTTCAGGAGTCTTGTATTGTTCGATGAGCTCTTGAACGGTGGGCACCTCGGGCAAGCGCGTGTCCCGGGTCTTGCCGGTCTGAAATAAAACCCGCACAAAATTCTTCTTACGCCAGCTGATGAAAGGCTCGCGCGCGAAGTACGTCGTGACGGTAAAAGCGCGGCAGTCAACTTCGCCTTTTTCCACCGCCAGGTCGATTTCCTGTCCTCCTTTATATCCGGTAACTATTTCGAACTTGGCGCCGATGCTTTCATTCATCAGTTTTACTAAATAGTAGGATGGCGAGCCTGTGCCGGTGGAGCCGCATTTAGGAGACTCATTGGTCTTGGTCACGTCGTGAATCGTTTTGAACGGCGTATCACTGCGCATATAGAGCAAGTTATTTGACTTCTCGAAGCTCCCCAACCAGGTGAATTTGGGCCAGTCAAATTTTACTTCCGATCGTCCAACGAGCTGATCGAAATAAAGCGAAGGCAGAATCGATCCAAACGTCAAACCGTCCGGTTTGGCGACGTTGTAGACGTAATTCGCCGTAATCATGCTCGATGCGCCAGCCATGTTTTGCACGATGATGTTGGGGTTACCAGGGATATGCTTCCCCATATGCTCGGCTAGCATGCGGGCGTAGAGATCATAGACGTCGCCAGCGGGAAGCCCGACGATGATTCTGATAGTTTTGCCCTCGTAAAAAGGAGCCTGAGCCTCGAGGTTGGCAGCACCAAAAATCAGAAACAAGAAACCGATAACAAAGCTTTTCATGGTTCACTCCCCCCAATCCAGATTTAGATCCTTGCCCGCCAAATACTTTCGATTCACCCCTATCCTCTTTTTGTATCCTAATCACGAGGTACAATCGGGAAGTTTTTTCTGCCCGAGCGGCCAAAGGTTATTCGATTCAGGATTCTCGTGTCAACTGAAGGGAATCAAAACTCCCGAAATGGCGCTGTCGCTCCAGGCGTGGCATTTCAATTCGGCTGAGCCGGGCAGCCAGACGCAAGCCGGACCTTCGTAGGCGCGTGTGTGTAAATCAAAAAATCGCCGGCGCAACTAGGCAGACCCGTAAGCAAAGCCCCAGTATCAAGCCGGGTTTTGCGGAAAGTACAAACAAGAAGGTCAAAAGTATTTGACAAATCTGAAGAGCTCGAAATCTCCGGCGACGCGGCTATGATGTCTCTGTTCCTCCACCGCGTATCGGCCGGCCTCAGCTTCTTCTCATCAGCCGGCGCGACCCCATTTAGTAACAATCCTGTTTACATCCGGGCCTAAGCACCGATCCAGTCATATAAAGCGGCTGTGTTGCTCTTCAACGCAACGGTGCCATGCGGCATGGGACGTTTCTCCACAATCGCTGCTCTCATTTATCGATACTGCTGAGCCAGAACGGCTCGGGGAAAATGCCAAGGGAAATCGAAAGTGAATCCTCGATGCATTTTGCCGCATGCCACCAGCGCGCGGGAATGTATAACCAATCACCTGCCAGCAGCCGGGCAGTACCCAGTGGCGAGACTTCATTGCCGAATCGACTGAAATCGGGCGCCGTAACCGGCGGCCGTTCACGCTCAACCGTGTTGTCGCGAAAAAAGTAATCCTTTGCGCCTTGGGTCTGTACGATGAAGACGTCTTCGTGGTCATAGTGCCAGCCAAAGCCATAACTGCCGGCGGGTGTAACAATCAATTGAACATGCACTTCACCCGGAATGTGCTGCGTCACCGATGCGGCAAGTCCGGCAACCCCGGGGTCAAGTTTCTCCGCACGACGAACCACCAGCCCAACTCCGCGAGTGAGGAGGTCCAGTGCCTCGCTTAAATTCCTGGGCGCAGGTAGCTCTAGCAGCTTACCTCGAGCCACAACCAAAACGTCAGGCGGATTGCGGGTTAACAGTAGGTCCAGGGTATCCCATCCAAAAATAGCCATTGCTCGACTGGCCGATGCCGGACTCGCATAAGGTTGTGTGCGCAGGTAGTCTCGTGCAAACGCACTGACCTTCATCGGATTCAACCACTCCTCGAGCATGATTCAAATTAACAGTTTGAAGTATGTCGGGCGAGCCTACTTTAGATCCGATCACACGTTAAACAAAAAGAGGGGAGCAACCCGATCTGTTGCTCCCCTCTTCTCTGTTACTTGTGTCGACTAAGGACTACCAGCGGTTACGTCCGCCGCCATTCCGGTCACCCCGGCCTCCGCCGTCACCGAAGTTATCGCGCTTGGCCATCGGCTTGGCCTCATTGACGGTCAGAGTGCGGCCGTCGAGTTGAGTGCCGTTTAGCGCCGAGATGGCGCTTTGGGCCTCGCTGCCCGAGCTCATCTCGACAAAGCCGAAGCCGCGAGACTGACCGGTCATTTTATCGGCAATCACGTTGGCCGATTCAACCGTACCGTGTATCGAGAAAACTTCCTGTAAACGCCCTTCCGTCACGGAATAAGGCAACCCACCTACATATAATTTACTACCCATGTTCTCCTCCTATGAGAGACTGTTATTGTCTTTGACCCTGAGAATCCGACTGCAAATGGGAGAACATGGACTAACAAAATACTTAAACCACGCCCTGATCGGAAATCATTTAAAGAGAGTTTCGCAAGGATAGAGACT
>JAJONK010000591.1 GCA_021323355.1 Deltaproteobacteria bacterium | reverse complement strand
CGTCGGAATCCTGCTCGGATGCATCGGCCTCGATCCGATCACGGCAACGCCGCGGTTCACTTTCGGCATGCTGGAACTGGCGGACGGCATCGGCATAGCGCCAGTGGTCATGGGCCTCTTCGGCATTGCCGAAGTTCTGGAGAACCTCGGCGTGCAACGCAAGACCGAAGTCTTTGCCGAAAAAATCAAGGGGCTTTTCCCCAACCGTGAAGACTGGAAACGCTCCGCCGGCCCCATGGCTCGCGGCTCGCTCTTAGGATTTTCTCTCGGGCTTTTGCCGGGTGTCGGAGCCATCGTGCCGCAGTTTTTAAGCTATGCCCTGGAAAAGAATCTCTCGCGGTATCCCGAACGCTTTGGCAACGGCGCCATCGAAGGCGTCGCTTCGCCGGAGGCCTGCAACAACGCTGCGGTCGGCGGCACCTTTATCCCGCTTCTCAGCTTGGGCATACCTTCTACGGCGATGACGGCAATTTTACTCGGTGCGCTGATGATCTATGGCCTCACCCCTGGACCCTTGTTGATCAAGAACTCCCCCGATCTGTTTTGGGGCGTAATCGCGAGCATGTACATCGGCAATCTTATGCTCTTGGTCCTCAACCTGCCGCTGATTCCCCTGTGGGTGCGTGTATTGAAAATCCCTTATGCTTACCTTTCTTGCTTCATCATTCTCTTTTGTCTGATCGGCGCCTACAGCCTCAACAACAGCACCACCGATATCTATGTCGCGATCGTCTTCAGCGTAGTTGGACTTCTCATGAAAAAATTCGCCTTCGAGCCCGCGCCGCTGGTTCTCGCATTCGTATTGGGTCCTTTGCTCGAAACCGCTTTAAGGCGCTCGCTAATCCAATCAGACGGCAGCCTTTTGATCTTCCTGCAGCGGCCGATCTCGGCGGCATTCATTGTATTTTCCATCGCTGTGCTCATAGCGCCGCTGTTTAGCCATATAAGATTGGGGCGTGGACTCAGTGAAGAGGACTAAAGCAATCGCCGCGAGCGCCGGCACGCTCTTCTGGATTGTCGTCGGACTACTGGCATCTTATGGAGCGACCCGGCTCGGCGTAGGAAGCATCACCGACCCGGCCGCTGGTTTTATTTTCTTCTGGTCGGGGCTGGTTCTGATCGTCTTATCGCTTATCGTCTTTGTCGATGCGGTTCGTAGCTTCGAGAATACTCTGCAGCAATTGCCGGAAATAAACTGGCCGAAGATTGCTCTGGTACTTTTTGCCCTCTTGTTATACGCCTTCTTCTTGGAAAAACTCGGGTTTGTTTTTACGACATTTGTTCTTATGAGTTTTTTGCTGGGCTGCATCCAGGGCGCGGGCTGGTTCCGATCCTTCGCGGTAGCAGGCGCGGCGGCGGCGACAACCTATGCGATATTCGAGCTCTGGCTAAAGATCAGGCTTCCTAAAGGGATCGTTGGTTTCTGATTCGAAAGGAGAAAACATGGCTCTCTCGTACGATAAAATCTCGCTGACGCTCGCTTTGGTGCAAGCGATCGCTCTTGGTTCGGCACCGTCACAGTCCTGGTCACAGGAAAAATATCCTGCAAGGCCGATCGAGATGGTCGTGGCGTTTCCCGCAGGTGGTTTCGCCGACGTGACCGGCAGAATTTTCGCCGAAGAGATGTCGAAGGTTCTCAACACTCCCATTGCGCCGATCAATAAAGGCGGCGCCACCGGCAGCCTGGCCGCCACATCCATGCTCAGTGCAGCGAAGGATGGCTACAGCATTTTGGTAAACACGCTAGGCGGCATGGTTCTCGCGCCAGTTACCCTCAAAGATATCAAATATGACACCAACAAGGATTTTCATCCTGTCGCCTTCATCACGTCCGCGCCCGACGGACTGACCGTGCGCGCGGAGTCGCCGTATAAAAATCTCAACGACTTGATCGACGCGGCACAAAAAAATCCGAATAAACTATCCTACGGAACAGCGGGAACCGGCGTCGGCGGCCACTTCAATTCTCTGATTCTATCCCAGGTCACCGGCATCAAGATCAAACATGTCCCATACAAAGGCGGGGGCGAATACATTCCGGCGCTCTTAGGTGGGCATTTGGATTTCGTCATCGGCACCGCAATCGCGCAAGATGAAAGGATTGCCTTCGGTCCCGACCACTGCCGAGCTGGGCATCAAAGGGAATTATCTCGATAGTTGGTCCGGCGCCTTCGTTACTGCGGGCACTCCCAAGCCAGTCATCGATACCCTCACGGCCGCGGCCGAGAAGGTGATCAAGTCAAAAGAATTCGGCGCCAGAATCGAAAAGACCGGCGGCGTCGTTCAGTACATCACGACCGCCGAGTTTCGCTCGATGATCGAGCGCGATAAGAACACGGCGCTGGAGGTCGCTAAGAAAGAGGGACTGGCTCAAGGGGCGAAGTAAGAGTGACAAAGCAGTATTGACAGCTTTGTGCATTAGGATTGAGCAGATCCGATGCCCCGAGTACCCGGCGGACTAAAAACGGGAAGTCAGTGTTGCCAACATCGATGACGTCTATTGAAGCTATTGGAGCGAGCAGCCAGTAGCCGTGTTTCTATTTTTCATCAGGTATAAGTCAAAAGGAGATTCAAGAACAGCGTAATCTGGGTCTACTTCGACAAAGAGTGTGCTGTTGCATGCGGGTTAATGCGAGCGTGGGGTGTCATAAGGAAATATGAAACAAGTTAAAGGCCCTGAATTCATCCGCTTCTTTCGGCCAATTCTTGAGCTTCTTATGGAATCTGGAGGCACGGGTACTCCTTCCGAAATTGTTGATCGTTCGCTTGAGATAGCAAAGATCTCCGAATCAGAACAGCAGGCCGTCAATAAAAACGGACAATCGCGGGTTAAGAACCAAGTACACTGGGCGCGTCAATACCTGGTTTGGGGTGGCTACTTGGATTCATCCAGGAGAGGCGTCTGGAGTCTTACAGATAAGGGTAGGTCAGCTGACGTTACAAAGCTCAATCCGCTCGAAGTATTCAAAAGCGTTCAAACGAGACTTGCCGCGACGAAGCAAGGAAAGAAGCAGGACGACCCTTCAGCGGAAGTACCGTTACCCAATGACATAGAGTTGCAGGACCACAGGACTCGGCTACTAGAATTGATCCGGTCGTTGTCGCCGGATGGATTCGAGCGACTAAGCCAGAGACTGCTTCGTGAGTCTGGCTTTCAACACGTGACGGTCACTGGCAGGGCAGGAGACGGAGGGATAGACGGAATTGGGACTCTGCAGGTTAATCCCTTCGTGAGCTTCAATGTCCTCTTCCAGTGCAAGCGATACCAGGGGACTGTCACTCCTTCTCATGTGCGCGATTTTCGAGGCGCCATGATGGGCCGTGCCGACAAAGGCATAATCATCACCACTGGCACGTTCACACTTGAAGCCAAGAAAGAAGCGCGGCGCGACGGGGTTCCACCCATTGAGCTCGTTGACGGAGATGTTCTTGTCGATATGTTTGAGCGTCTCGAATTCGGACTTATACCCAAACGGACTTACGATATCGATGAACGATTCTTTGATGACTATAGATAGGCACTCACAGCGCACCACACCTTACCACTGGTCGTCGAGGGGTCACTGGCAAAGGCGAAACGTTAGCAGCGAAAGTCAACGTGACCACTCGTGGATGGATGTTCATTGAAAGGCGGAATGCAAAATGAAAATTGACATCGACAAACTCACGGAAGACGAACTGGTTGATCTGAACAACCGGATCGTGGCGCGGTTGCGGTTCTTGAACCAGATGCGCGCGCATTCGCAGATGCTCGACTTCAGGATCGGCGATCGGGTCACGTTT
>JAJONK010000590.1 GCA_021323355.1 Deltaproteobacteria bacterium | reverse complement strand
ATTGGAACATCGATTCGCCTGATAGCCTGCGCGGATTTATCGCGCGGGTTAATCAGATTCGCAGGGCGAATCCTGCGCTCCATCATAATCACAGCTTGCGTTTTTACACCGTGGACAACGACGAGATTATCTGTTTCGCTAAACATACCGAAGATCGCAACAACTTTATCGTTGTTGCGGTTAACTTGGACCCGCATCACCCGCAGTCCGGCTGGGTAGAACTGCCGCTGGCGCAACTGGGTCTCGATCCGGCGAAGCCGTTTCAGATGCATGATCTATTGACCGACGCGCGCTATCTGTGGCACGGGCCACGCAATTACTTGAGCCTCAATCCAGCGAGCGTGCCGGCGCATATCTTTCGGGTGCGGCATAACCTGCGCCGGGAGCAGGATTTCGATTATTTCATGTAGCAGCCTGGAAGCAAATTTTCAGCAAACTACGAGAGAGCGAAGCAACACGTTGAGCCGCAAATTCGCTAAATCCTCATCGATTCTTCTCGACGACAACCCGCTCTGGTACCGGGACGCGGTTATTTACGAGGTGCACGTTCGCGCCTTTCACGACGGCAACGGCGACGGCATCGGTGATTTTCAGGGACTGAGCGAAAAGCTCGACTATCTCCAGGATTTGGGCGTGACGGCGCTATGGTTGCTGCCCTTCTATGTCTCGCCGCTCAAAGACGACGGTTACGACATCGCCGACTACACCCAGATCCATCCCGACTATGGAACGTTGCACGATTTTCGTCTCTTCTTGCGCGCGGCGCACGAACGCGGCATTCGCGTCATCACCGAGCTGGTCATTAATCACACCTCCGATCAGCATCCGTGGTTCCTCCGTGCGCGGGATGCCAAGCCCGGCACCAGCGCGCGCAACTTTTACGTCTGGAGCGACACGCAGGAGCGGTATCCCGAGGCAAGGATTATTTTCAAAGACTTCGAGCCGTCCAACTGGTCTTGGGATCCGATGGCCAAAGCCTATTACTGGCACCGTTTTTATTCGCACCAGCCGGACCTGAACTTCGACAACCCGGAAGTACACAAGGCGATTTTCGATGCGCTCGATTTCTGGCTCGATATGGGCGTAGACGGGCTGCGTCTGGATGCCGTGCCTTATCTTTATGAGCGTGAGGGCACCAACTGCGAAAACCTTGCCGAGACCCACGCATTTCTCAAAAAGCTGCGCCAACATGTCGACAGCAAATACAAGAATCGCATGTTGTTGGCCGAGGCCAATCAGTGGCCCGAGGATGCAGTGGCGTATTTCGGCGATGGCGATGAATGCCATATGGCTTTTCATTTTCCGGTCATGCCGCGCCTATTCATGTCCTTGTATATGGAGGATCGGTTTCCCATCATAGACATTCTCGATCAGACGCCGGCCATACCCGAATCCAGTCAATGGGCGTTGTTCCTGCGCAATCACGATGAGCTTACCCTTGAGATGGTGACAGATGAAGATCGCGACTACATGTATAAAGTGTATGCCAGCGATCCGCGGGCGCGGATCAATCTCGGGATTCGGCGCCGGCTAGCGCCGCTTTTAGCCACTAATCGCCGGCGCGTAGAGCTGCTCAACAGCCTGCTGTTCTCGCTGCCCGGCACCCCGGTGATCTATTACGGCGATGAGATCGGCATGGGCGATAACATTTACCTTGGCGATCGCAACGGCGTGCGCACTCCAATGCAGTGGAGCGCGGATCGCAATGCTGGTTTCTCTCGCACCAATCCGCAGCGCCTTTATCTGCCCGTGATCATCGATCCGGAACATCATTACGAGACCGTCAACGTCGATGCGCAGCAACAAAACCCGGCTTCGCTGCTTTGGTGGATGAAGCGGCTGGTGTTGCTGCGTAAGAATTATCAAGCATTTGGCCGGGGAACCATCGAGTTTCTTTTGCCCGATAACCGCAAAGTGCTGGTGTTTGTCCGCCGTCTCAGCGATGAAATCATTCTGGTCGTAGCTAACCTCTCGCGTTT
The DNA here is from genome assembly GCA_021323355.1 of Deltaproteobacteria bacterium. Taxonomy (GTDB): domain Bacteria; phylum Desulfobacterota; class Binatia; order UBA9968; family UBA9968; genus WHTF01. The sequence continues at coordinate 937 of JAJONK010000590.1, read as the reverse complement.
CGTCAACTACGTCGAGCTCGATCTGTCGGCGTACAAGGGCATGGTTCCGGTGGAGCTGTTTGGGCACACGCGCTTTCCCTCGATGAGTTGAGGGTTTCGAGCCGCCAACCTTGGAGGTGGAGGGTAGTTGGGAAGCTGTTCTTGAGGGCAGGCCGCGGACTATGCTCGAACGGAGCCTTCCCGGTTATCTTTTAACTTGTCGCTGGTTCGGTGGCAAAGCGCAGCAGATCCGGTCTGTGAAAAATGTCGATGTCATTCCGTTTCCGGTGGACTTGGCAACCATTAACCTGACTACATGGACGGTGGATTACATCGGCGGGACGCCGGAAACCTACCTGCTGCCGCTGGCCTACGCCAGCGGTGATCGCGCGTTCGAATTGCGCCAATCGGCGCCCCAGGCGCTCATTGCTCAGCTTAAAATCGAAGATGAATCGGGCGAAAGCGAAGGCATCCTGTACGACGCGGTGCATGAGCCAGGTTTCCTCAAATCATTGCTGACCGCCCTGGCCCGGGGGCGGCGATACAAAGACACCGGCGCCGAGCTTCTGGCGCACCCGTCCAAAGCGTTTCGTAAACTTGTGGGAAACACGGAGAACCCGCTTGAACCGTTGCTGATCAAACGTGATCAGAGCAACACTTCGGTAGCTTACGGCGATCGACTGATGTTTAAACTTTTTCGCCGGGTGACTGAGGGGCTGAATCCGGACGTTGAGATCGGCCGGTTTCTTACCGAACTGGAATTTGCCCATGTACCGCCAATGGCCGGCCATCTGGAGCTGCGCAAGGGACGCGGCGAACCCGCCACCATCGGCATTCTGCAGGGGTTGGTAGCTAATGAAGGCGATGCCTGGCGCTACACTCAGGACAGCCTTGGCTATTACTTCGAAGAAGTTTTAACGCGTAAGGTCGAGGTCGGAGCCGCGAGTTTACCCAATCG
>JAJONK010000092.1 GCA_021323355.1 Deltaproteobacteria bacterium | reverse complement strand
TCGTTGTACTCGACTGTCTTGTCGTAGAAATCGACCTGAACCTTCCCTTCCTTGCGATCTATGTCGGTAATTCGGCCAAGGTCGCCGTTGTAAATACCTTTGTCATAGTTGTTGCGCAGCTGCATAACCTTGTCGTTGGCGCGAAGTAAGATTTCGCCGCGCTGCAGCGAATCGCCGATGGGATTGAGTAAACTCTGCATCTCGCGGTTCAGTTGGATAGTCCCGAGCATGCCCCTGTGCATCGGCGTCAGGAGTTGGATAGCATGCGGAACCTCGTTGGCTGCGAGGTTCAACGTTCGCGGTAACTCCTCTTTAACCAGCTCCTTGAGCGATTGGAGAATTTCTTCTTCGGACTCGCGCGCCAGAAGAATGAAGTCTCGCTCCGAGTTATCGCTCGGCGTCACTAACGACTGCCCTTGGAGAATACGATGAGCGTTGGCGACGATTAGGCTATGCCGATCTTGCCGGAAGATGCGGCGCAACATGACCACCGGTATCATTCCAGAATCAATCAGATCGCGCAGCACACTCCCTGGTCCCACTGACGGAAGCTGATCGACATCGCCGATGAGAACGAGATGACTATGGCGGTCGATGGCGCTGAGTAGATTATCCATGAGCGCCAGATCCACCATCGAGGCCTCATCGATGATCACTACGTCGGCCTCCAACGGTCGATCTTCGCTCCGTTGAAAGCCGCCTTCATGGGGATTGTATTCGAGCAGCCGGTGAATCGTCATCGCTTCTTCGCCGGCGCTTTCAGCCATGCGCTTGGCCGCTCGTCCGGTCGGCGCGGCGAGAACGAAGGAAAATTTCGCGCGCCGCAAGAGAGCCAATAATGAGTTGAGCAAAGTGGTTTTGCCGGTTCCGGGCCCGCCGGTGATGACCAAAACCTTTTGCTGCAGCGCTTGGCGCACCGCTTCTTGTTGTTCCTCTTCGAGAATCGCAAAGGATTGATCGATGAGTTCCAGATCGGTCAACCCTATCAGCTCGCGTGGTTCGGCGGTGGAACCGGGGGCGGACTTTCTTCCGCCGCCGAGCGTGACAGAAGGGCTCGACAATAGCCGGTGCAGCGCTTCAGCGACTCGCTGCTCGGCGCGATAAAGCTCGCATAGATAGACATGCGCCCGTTCCTCGCTGGTTGTCTGTTCCAGGATCACGTCGCCGCTCGCAGCCAGCTGTTCCACCGCATTCTCGATGACACCTTCGCCGACCCGCAGCAGCGCCGCGGCATTCCTGATAAGAGCCGAGAAAAGCACGAAACAATGCCCCTGATCGACAAACTCTTTGAGGACATGAAGCACGCCCGCCTGCACACGGAGGGGGAAATCACCGCTAATCCCGAGTCTCGCGGCGATGCGGTCTGCCAGGACAAAACCGACACCATAGATATCCCGCGCGAGCGCATAAGGATTGTCCTTGACCCGTCGAATGGTATCCAATCCGTAGAACCGGTAGATTTTAAGCGCCAGTGCGGCGCCGATGCCGTGTCCTTGCAAGAACACCATGATGTCTTGCATTCCGCGCTGCGCCTCCCAGGCCTGCATAATCCCGCGCGCGCGCGCCGCACCGATGCCTTCGACTTCCAGAACACGGTGCGGCTCCTGGGAGAGAATCCTCAAAGTTTCCAATCCGAAGGCGTCGACCAAACGGCGCGCATAGGTCGGCCCGATGCCTTTGATCATGCCCGAGCCAAGGTATTTTTCGATGCCTTCCAAAGTTGCGGGATCAACCTTTTCCCAATGATCGGCTTGAAATTGCTGGCCATAGCGTGGGTGCGTTTTCCAGAAACCGAAGACTTTGATCTCCTCGCCTTCCGAAACGGGATAGACTCCGCCGACCACGGTGACGCCGGGGGCATTTTCGACGTCCAGCCGCAAAACCGTATAGTTAGTGTCGGGATGATGGTAGGTTATCTTATGCACGGTGCCCTGCACCGCGATTTTCTCGGGCTGTTTTACCACGACGTCTTATTCCGAGCCTGCATGGATTGAATCATTCCCTGAAAAGCCTTAGCTCCGGAGCCGGGCGTTGACCGCATTCGCCGAGTTTGCGCCAACGTGTCCTGGCTCGAGTTTGGCTATAAATAACAAGCGCTTGCGTTTTCCCGAGCGGATGCTTACATTCGACTGTAGCAGATATGCGCCGCCTTCCGCACCTGACCCATCCATTCCAGAACGTTGCCTCCCGGTGATACTCACGGCGAACGTGTTTTCCGTTGTCTTCGACCTGAAGACACGGAGGAGAGATATTGATGATCGTCGAAAATCTTTTTTTTGAAGCAGCCGTCATTTTTCTTTTAATTCTGGCCAACGGATTCTTCGCTGCTTCGGAAATCGCCATGATCGCAATCCGCAAAAGCCGGATCGACACAATGATCGAAAAGGGGGTCAAATGCGCTTTAATTATCGGCCGCCTCAAAAAAGATCCAGACCGATTTTTGGCCACGGTACAGATCGGGGTTACGATTGTCAGCTCGCTGGCCTCGGCCCTCGGCGGGGCTGCGGCGATCTCGTTTGTTAAACCGGCTATTGAAGCGGCGGCGATCCCGGCCCTCGCCCCTTGGGCCGACGTGATCGCCATCGCGGTGGTAGTTATCCCGATCTCCTATCTTTCGCTGGTGTTCGGCGAGTTGGTGCCCAAATCGCTCGCGCTTCGCTTCTCTGAGCAGATCGCATGCATGGCCGCCCGCCCGATCGATCTTTTGTCGCGCCTTAGCTCATTTCTTGTGAGAATTCTGACCGGGTCCAGCAATACGGTGCTTCGGTTGTTCGGCGGCTCCGAAGTCGAAGGCGCGAGTTTCATCAGCGTTGAGGAGGTGAAATCTCTCATTCGTGAAGGAGCGGCGAAAGGTATCTTCAACGAAACTGAGAAAGAGCTGATCCATGGTGTCTTTGAGCTGGCCGACACGCCAGTGAAAGCCGTCATGGTGCCGCGCACTGAAATTCACGCGCTCGAGATTCACTCCACTCCCAGCGAAGCCGCGGCGAGTTTCATCGACAGCGGCTTCTCGCGCATCCCTATCTATGACGGCGAGCTGGATCATGTGGTCGGGGTTCTTTATAACAAAGATTTCTTTAAGACTCTGCAACAAAAAACCGAGTTTCGGATAAAAGATCACCTGCACCCGGCGTTTTTCGTCCCTAGCACGTTGCCCATAAGCGAGCTGCTCAAGCAGTTGCAACGGCGCCGACTTGCGATGGCGATGGTGGTCAACGAATTCGGCGAGGTCGAGGGATTGGCGACTCTTGAAGACCTGCTGGAGGAGATCGTCGGCGAAATCCGCGACGAGTATGATCGCGAAGAGCGCGGCCCGGTGGACCGGTTGCCTGACGGCTCGATGGTGATCCAGGGCTCGGCGCTGCTGAAGGATCTGAAAGCGGACTTCGACCTGCCGTTCGAGGAGTCACCCGATTATCATACGCTTGCCGGGTTCCTGCTAGCCAGGCTAAAACGCATTCCGCGGGGCGGTGAATGGGTCGAAGAAAATGGCTACAAGCTCACCATCGTCGATATGGAAGGAAGGCGCATCGTCAAGATAAAACTGGAGCAAAATCCGCACAAGCAACTTTGAATTAGTTAGTAGCAACGGATTTCTATTTCATTTCCGTCGGGATCGAGGAAGTAGACGGATGTCGCTCTGCCACGGGCGCCCCAGCGCGAGACCGGCCCTTCTCTGATGATGATCCTATTATCTTTCAAGTAGTCGATGATTCCGGCGAAATCCTCTTTGCTGGTGACCATGCAAAAATGATTCAGATTGCCCGCTGGTTCTCCGTCACCCTGCCTACTCTGCTGTCCCTGAACTGGAAACAAATCGATGATGGTGTCGGCATTGATGCGCACGGACGGAAAGCCGGCCTTGCCGGTTCGGAATTCGTCGAGACGTTCCGCCTTCAAGCCCATCACACCGGTATAGAATTGCAAAGAGCGTTCGATATCACCGACGTTCAGCACGATATGGTCGAGCTCGCTAATTTTAAACCCGCTCATAATTTGCCTCCTCCGCTTTAAAACGGATTAACCGAATCCTTCTGAATTGCTCCAATCTCTTGCAACAACCTTTCGACATCTTCGGGAGTGCCGACAGTGATGCGCAAGCTGTCTCGCAGTTCCGGTGTATCAAAATAGCGCACGTAAATCTTTCGTTCCCGTAGCGCCTGGTAAAGCGCTTTTTGCTCCTGCCCTTTCCTTTGCGCCATTACAAAATTGGCGTGCGAGGGGTAGACATAAAAACCCAACTTGACCAAGCCATCGACCAGTTGCCGCCGGGTTTGCTGGATGCGGCGAACATTCTGCTGCATCCAGGAAAGATCCTGCAACGCAGCCGTAGCGGCAACCAGGCTCAGATGATTTAGATTGTAACTGTCTTTGACCTTCATCATACCAGCAATCAATTCGGCAGGGGCAAAAGCGAGACCGATACGCAGACCCGCGAGAGAAAAGGATTTGGAGAAAGTCCGCAGCACGATCAGATTGGGAGTGCTCTGAATCAAACAAATAGCCGATGAACCAGGGTCTTCAGCGAAATCGATGTAAGCCTCGTCGACGACGAGAACTCCGAACACGGCCCGAGCAAGCCTCTCGATTTCGGTCAAGCTTACCAGTGTTCCCGACGGCGAGTTGGGATTACATAAAAAAGTGACGGCGGCATTTGCTGAGTGTAACTCCGGCGGAATTGCAAAATCGGCAGGATAATCGACGCACACCAGCTCGCCATCTTGAACCTTCACCAAAGTGTCATAAAGCGAATACGTGGGCACTGGGAATGCGACTCGATCGCCGCGACCGACAAAACAACGCAAGATAATTGACAGGATTTCATCCGAGCCATTCCCGGCCAGAATATTCTCAAGGCGGACACCATAAACCTCTGCTGCAATGTTGCGGAGAGAATCGCTGAGCGGTTCCGGATAGAGCCTGAGCGACTGGTTTGTCGCTTCACGTAATGCCGCGAGCACGCCCGGCGAGGGCGGGTACGGGTTCTCGTTCGTATTGAGCTTCGCAAGCTTTTCATCACCAGGTTGCTCCCCGGGAACATAGCCGGCCATCGATGCAATGTTGGGGCGAAAATAACGTGACATGGTGCGGATTCTAGCTGTCGCGAAAACCCATTTCAAACCACAATTAATTAGCTATTCCGAGGTAAGCGCCATCGAACAGCCCTTAGCTTGGTCTAAGGGTTTTGTCCAAATTTAATCGATTTTGTCCAGGAATAGCTCCGTTGTGCACGATTTCACACGATTCTGCATAACCGCTATTTATAAGCTGCTGAAAATTAAGCGATTTCGTTTTTAACGCTGGCATGTTTTTGGCACTGTGCCGGCAGGTTCGTGCTGCTGTGAGAGCGCGCCGTACTTCCAAAAGACTGCCGAGATTTGCTCCGAGAACGTTTTCCTTGAGCAACAGATCACGGCCTTAATTGCGTGAGAATAGGCAGCCATTCAGTGTTAACTCCGCCGCAGACGTTAATAGCGGCCGGAGTAAGACGGCGAAGCGAATTTGGCAGCGTTGGAGGAAACTATGCACAATCGTAATCAGTGTGAGATTGATGAAGTGGCCGCCTTGCAACAAGCAATTGGAGCTAAGGAATTGCTCTTGCGCGAGCGCGAGGCTGCGTTCGAAGCTCTGGAACAACGGTTGAACTCGACGATCGAACAACTGAGCGCGGACTTGAATGAAAAACAAACTTTAATCGGTCAAAACGAGATCAAATCTCAGCAAGCGAAAGCAGACATTAGCGAGATTGTGGAACAGAAGACCCGACTGGAGATGCTTCAAAAACAAACAGAACGATTGTTATCTGCTCAAGCCGAGCAGATCCGCGCCGGAGTTCGCGCTGAAATCCAATCTATGGAGAGGCAGCTCATCGACAAGGACTCGGAGCTTGAAAAGTGCCAGGCCTGCGCCATGGACCTGCGACATCGATTAGCGGAGATGCAGTTGCTCAGTGAAACACGAGCCGTTCAGATCGAGGATCTTAAGGCAGAAACCGTTCGCCTTTCACTGGAAATTAACCGGCGCGAGCCGGTGAAGCTCGGAACCGCATCTGGCGGTGATTATGACTTCGGCCACGGCCGAGAGCCCGAAGCTCCGTCTGGTGAGATTTCGGCCGCGCTGGACACAAACAGCCACAATTCAGAGAAAGCAGAAATACCGGCGTGGGATGAGATCATGACCCTGCGCCACGATGCGGAAGAAAAGAATCTTCTTCTCGCCAGCCGCAACGAAGAACTGATGCGGGTGAAAGCAGAGATGGACCTTCTTCAAGGCGAGCTAAGCGAACTCAAGTCAAGCATTAAGCGCATTCAGGAATCGGCCAAGACTGAATGCGCAGAGATGCGCAGCGAGTTTCAAGCCCAGGTAGCTTTTTTACAGGCGGAGCTGAGCCAAAGGGACTGGACGCTCCAAGAACGTGAAGCAGCGCAGAAGGTTCTCGAGCAAGGACTTCGCGCGAAGATCGGCCAATTGGAAGTTCAGCTCGGGCAGGTAAAAACTTCTACTGAGGGTCCAGCTCAGGAATTCGTTCTCGGTGTTAACTGGGAGTCAGAAGCGCGGTTAGATGATACGTGGAAGCTGCAAGAACGGCTTGACGGCAACGGCGCGGAAATCGCGCAAACGGCCTCCAACCAATCTGGCAAGTGGCGCAACAGCGGCGCGTGGAAAAGACGCTGGAGATCGCGATAAGCAGCGCGCAACTTGCCTCTACCCGATAGATTTATCCGCTAGAAGGACAACCATGATAAAGACCGAACGAGTGACAACCGGCATTCCAGGATTGGATCAACTTCTTGAAGGTGGTTTTCCCAAGGGCCGTTCTGTTCTCGTTACCGGCGAGCCTGGAACCGGGAAGACGATCTTTGCGCTACAATTTCTGGTGGAAGGCCTGAGGCGTGGAGAAAAGGGCATCTACGTCGCGGCCGATGAAGGTCCGACGGACATCATAGAACAGGCCGCCTCACTGGGATGGGATCTAGAGAAATACATTGAGGCGAAGGAGCTGGCGATACTCAACGCTGGAACTTATCTGAGCTCCTCATCGGGCGCGGGAAAGGAGCGGCAGATCGATATTCATAAAGCGATCGGTGATCTTGCCGGGTTCGTTAACCGCTTAGGAGCAAAACGATTGGTGCTGGATCCGGCTGGACCGTTTGTTCTGCTGCGTGACACAACAACTCGCATCCAGGATCAGACCCGCTTGCTGATCAAGCTACTGCGAACTTCAATGCAGACAACCAATATTCTCACCTCGTATGGCGTGCCACGAACCGGCGAACGGACACTGCATGGAATCGAGGAATACCTCGTTGCCGGCGCTATTATCCTGGAGATCGTCTGGCGGGACGGTAAGTTGGGTCGCAGCATGGTGATCGAAAAAATGCGCTGCACCGATGTCAAGCCAGCGCAGCACACGTTTGACATTAGCAAAGTTCAGGGGTTCGTCCTCGATCCTCTGCCCTAACGCATCGCGCAGGTGACAATCACAATGAATCCTCAGCGTGTTTCCACCGGTGTATCCGGCTTAGATTCGCATCTGATTGGCGGGTTCATCAAAGGCCGTTCCTACGTTGTCCTCGGCGACGCTGGAACGGGTAAAACCACCGCCTGTCTGCAGTTCCTTCTAAGCGGTCTCAAGCAGGGAGAGAAGGGACTTTACATCACCGTCGATGAACGACCTGCGGAAATCATCGAGTCCGCGGCATCTCTGGGATGGGATTTTGAATCCTACACTCAAGATAAAAGCCTGGTGATGCTCGATGCTTCGGCTTACTTCAGCGGGCGAGCCGGCGCCGCAACGGACAAGGGCGTGGATCTGCAGAAGATCGTTTCGGATCTCGCCGGGTATGCCAAAAGAATCGATGCCAGCCGTCTTGTTATCGACCCGGTCACACCGATGATTTTTTCCGACTCACCGAGCCGAGTTCAGGATCAGGCCCGTTCCTTCATTCACCTCGTGCACTCGCAATTGAATACTACGAACCTATTTAGCGCCCAGTATTCTAGCCGAGCCCCCGACCCTAGCTTTGGGATTGAGGAATTCCTAGTTTCCGGCGTCTTGCATTTGAAAACAATTCCCGTAGATGGCGGATTCGCTCGAAGGCTCACGATAAAAAAAATGCGTGGCACGCCGATCCAGCCCAGCGAGTTGCTTTGACTCAAGAAGGGGAGCGGCCCGTGGCGGCGCAGGAATCGGGCGATACAACATTGCTGGAATACTTTGAGCCTTTCGCCAGACCAAAGTAACCATCTGTAAAGCTCCGGCTAGAACAAAGTCCTCGTTTCTCTTCCCTCGTGCACGTGGCATAAGCACCGCCTGTAGCCACATCCACTAGCTGCGAGCTAGATTACTGGCTCCGTTGTTTTTCTTGACACCCCCCAAAATGATGATTAACTCTCCTATATATAAGGAGAAAAATATGCGTCTAGACAAGCTCACCACAAAATCCCAGGAAGCTTTGCAACACGCTCAAGCGCTGGCTGAAAAGCGCAACCATCAGGCTATCGATGTCGAGCACTTGCTGTTCGCTTTGCTG
>JAJONK010000091.1 GCA_021323355.1 Deltaproteobacteria bacterium | reverse complement strand
TCCAAAAGTTCGATGTCTTCCTCCGGGAAGTCGATCGCTGCTTCAACCTGGACGAGAATATCAATCAATTCTTCCCTAAGATCGCCCACCCATTTTGATAGAACACCTTCGGCGTTTTGAACCGCTAATTGAATGCCCCTATCCGTGCGCGCGCGAATCAGATCAAGCACAGCTTCAGCCTGGGAAAGATCCAGTCTACCATTCAAAAACGCTCGCTTGGTAAACTCACCGCGTTCCGCATGACGCACCCCTTGCGCGAGCACCAGGCCGAGAATCCGTTGAACCAAAAAGGCACCACCATGACAATGGATTTCGGCAACATCTTCTCCTGTATAACTATGGGGCTGCCGCATTATGGTTACTAGAACCTGATAATATCGTTCTGACGTGAACGCACAAATATCGCACGCACAGCTTTTTCAGCGTCCGGTCCGCTGATGCGGACAATCGCCACTCCGCCTTCTCCCATCGCAGTCGCAATCGCCGCAATCGTATCTTCCTGGTACATAAAGCCTACCAATCGTAGCAACTTCGACTGGCAAGGCAACCCAAAACGGCCGGTTATCAAAGCAGGCTAATGGGCAGTGACTTTCCGATTCTCGAATCGCTAAATTTTGTCTACACCATCCGCTATGTTCGAGCCGTCTCTCAATCGAAAAGGCTTATCAGGTTGAGCGACCTCCAGGAAATCATAAAATTCCCTGAAGCTCACGTGCTTAGAGTCATAAGGCCTCTCGGCTTCCAAGCCATACCTTCGGACGAAACATCTAAGCTATTCCTTATAATGACGAGTCATCTGAGGTGTATCGATGGAACCAACCCTAATCTAGCAGAACGTCTGTGCAGTACCCTCTCTACAGAAGTAGAGGATCCTTACCAGCCCTGTGCACGAAAGTCAGTTCAGTAGGCCCGTTCTGTTAACGAGCGCGGAGTTATAGCAGATTTAACGATTTCTGTAAGGACAGGAAGCCACCGTTCACACACGGCTACTTCAAAAGCACAGATCCCAGCGGAGGATCAGATCAGGCGGATCTCCTTTGTTGTGAGTGCAACATCATGGCAACTAACACGCCGCCTTCCCCCTCTGCAGCGCCCGAACGCTCGCGCTCCCGCGAGTGTAACCACGGCCGGATTTATCTCGCAGTCAACGCTTTCTGCCGTACCGCAAGCTCTTCGACGCCAGAGAACGCAAAACGCGCCAGAGCATCGGCATCAAGCTCGATTCCCAATCCCGGTTTATCAGGAGGAGCCATGAAGCCGTTTTCCACTTTTAACGGCTGTCGCAATAGCTCCGCCCGAAGAGGATTGTACGTATAGTCGAGCTCCATCACGGTGCACTCCGGCATGGCCGCTGAAAGATGAACGCTGGCGGCCAGCGCCACCGCGTCTCCCCAAGTATGAAACGATAGCGGCACCCGATGTTCCGCAGCGAGAGCCGCGATCTTTCTTATCTCTGTGATCCCGCCAGCGCGCGCCACATCCGGCTGAAGGAAATCGACGGCTTGCCTCGCCACGAAGTTTTCAAAGGCTGAGCACATGTGCAAGTTCTCACCTACGGCAATTGGCACTTCGGTTTTTTCCCGCAACTGCGCATGCCCGGCGATGTCATCCGCAAATAGCGGCTCCTCAAGCCAGAAGACCCCAATGTCGGCAAACGCTTCGGCCGCTTTCAATCCGACATCAACGGTATAGCCTTGGTTCGCATCAGTCATCACAATGAAGTCTCTGCCCAACTCTTTGCGTACTGCACGAACAATTTCGATGTCTTGATCCAGGTCGAAACCGACCTTGATTTTCACACCCTGAAAGCCCTGGTCAGCAAATAGACGGGCTTTTTTCGCAACCGTTGATGGTTTTTCAGGGTAAAGAGCCGTGGCATACACAGGAACCTTGTCACGGCATTTACCTCCTAAGATTTGGTAGAGCGGGAGACCGCGAATCTTGCCGATGATATCCCACAAAGCCACGTCAACTCCGCTCAACGCGACCACCCCGATGCCACGCGTGCCGAATTCTTTGTGGCCGCCTCTAACATAAGCCTGCTCCCACACTTCATCGATCCGGGTCGGATCCATACCGACTATCAGCGGACTCAATATTTTCGCGACGATGAATTCAATGAGTTCGCCGTTGCCCGAGCAGGACCCCAATCCGGAAACCCCTTCGTCCGTGTCAATCTGAACCAGCGTCGTTGAACGATAGTTTCTCACTCCGGAACGACTGAAAACTTGTCCCTCTTGCGGGATAGCGGCACGCAAACGACGGGTTTTGACCTCGGTGATCTTCATTTGTGCTTAGCTAAGCTCCCAAAATTTACCCTCTACAGTCTCGCCATCAACAACGACAAAGTCGATCTCTTCGTCGGTACGCTTATTTCCCTCAGAATCGACCCGCAAAACCTTCGGTTTGGCGCCCTTCTTCGCGCTCACCCGAAACAAGGCGAGAGGCCGATCGCCAGTGCTTTGAAAATAGTAGTAGTGGTTCTCCGGCAAAATAATCCCTTCACCTTTATTGAGAACGGTCGGCTGATGATCCTTGTTATAGAAGGTGGCTTGTCCGTCCATCACGACAAAAGTATGATCCTCCCCCGGATGCGTATGTAGTTTGTTTTTCCGTCCCGGTATGTAGTAGTTCAGGCCAATTGTCATATGCTCTGTTTGCGCCAGCGGTGTATGACTGCGGCCTCCAGTAATGTGCGGGGTCTTAAGCTTGAATGTAGAAGCTTCCATTTACGCGTCCTCCTTGTGATTCGTATATCGCAGAGAATTCAACTTGAAAAGGGCGCTGTGCCTAGTCTAATTTAGCCAAACGCTAGCGGTGTTCTTGGATCCGTAAAAAGGAGAAGTAAATGAGTAAGATCGGTCTTGCGGTTGTCAGTCCAGCGCCCTTGATCAGGCCAAACTATGTTGTCAATTTCGCCAAGAACTGTGAGGCCATGGGTGTCGATTCGATGTGGACTATCGACCGAGTCGCCTACGATAATCTCGAGCCGTTGACCATGTTAGCTGCCGCAGCCGGCGCGACGCAAAGAATTCGTCTCGGTACTTCAGTGCTGCTGGGCAACCTGCGACACCCAAGCCATCTCGCCAAAATCGTCGCCACCTTGGATTTCATTTCCAATGGCCGCATGATACTGGGCCTCGGTTTCGGCAGTCGGGAGAGCGATTACAAAGCCGTAGAAGTGCCTTTCGACAAGCGCGGCAGTAGGGCAGTGGAACAAGTCAATCTCATCAAGCGTCTCTGGACGGAAGAGAACGTCACGCACACTGGTAAGTTTTTCAATGTCGAGAATCTCACCATAGGTCCACGGCCAATTCAGAAGCCAATTCCTATTTGGACCGGCGGCAGCGCTGAGGTCGCACTCAAACGCGCCGGCACCTGGGCCGACGGCTATATTTGCGGTAGCTCAGCCATTCCGGAATTTCCTCAGACCTGGGAGAAAGTCGCTGGTTACGCGCGCGCGGCAGGGCGCAATCCAGATGATATCGAAAAAGCGGGGCTCACCTTCATGGCCGTTGATGAGGATCACGGCAGGGCGGCTAAAACCATCGAGAACTACATGACGCGTTACTACGGCAAGGTCCGGGGAGAAGTTGCAAGCACATCCTTAGTAGGCTCTCCGGGCGCCATCGCGGACCGCATCGGTTCTTTTTTATCTCGCGGACTCGACACACTGATTATTGGCGTGGCCGATCCCGACCCGAGACAATTGGACTTGTTTGGGAATACAATCCTGCCGAGGCTTCAGTAGCGAGCGATTCAATTCCTCGATTAGCTGGACTTACGCAGGAAAGGGGACCAGTTCCACTCAAATTCCGGATCGACGTATGCCTCCGGCGGCATCAAGGATGTGATGCCGCGCTTGGCCAGCTCCGCTTCAAACTTCTCGCGAACCCATTTGTCCTCATTGACGTACTCGATCTGATCTTTGGCGCGGTCTTCCACCTTTTCCGCGTGGCCATGAAACTGCATCGGTGGATGCAAGGCAAGATATCGCGCCGGTTCGCTGCCGGCGTTGAAGTGCTGATGAAACCATTTATTCGGCGGCACGAAGCAGCTAGCCTCATGCCAGGGCACAACCACTTTCTCCTTACCTTCCTCCCACATGATTGAATAACCCTCGCCTACGGGAATGACGATCACTCGGCCCGGGCCGTGCCGGTGGGCCTTCTTGTACAGGCGCGCGTCGAAGACTGACATATGGCATGACATCTCAGAGTCGGGGAACTGGATATAGACACTTCGGCCGCCGGCGCCACGCCGGGCGTTGCTATCGAGCTTGTCCCAAGCGCGCATGTCGGGAAAAAAATTACCGTACCAGTAGGCGCGGCGCCCCCATGAGTCATCCAGCAGACTTTGCTGCACCATCTTGGCCTCGGAATAAAAATCCAATTGGTTCTGAATATCCGGTCCTTCGTAAGGATTGCCGAATATGAAGTTGACATCGCGGACCCCCGATAGCGTCAGCGGCATGTAATTGTAGTGCAGCAAGCGCGCCGGCTTGTCCCCCTGCATATTGCTGAACTGATGCGTGTAATTGTGCGGCAACAAGAACATGCTGTGCTTTTGCCATTCGAAAGTTTTCTTTGGCCGATTCTCACCGGCCCAGATAGTTGTCAGACCCCGACCTTCAACCACGTAGACGATTTCGTCCAGGCTGAATTTAAGTGGCGACACGGTCTTGCCGGGCGGGATTTCGGTCACTCGAGCAGAAGTGACGCCTTCCTGTCCCAGCAGCTGGATAAACGCCGCTTTGCACTGACGCGCTTCCCACCACTCCAATTCCAAAGTGCGCAAGTCCTCGATGTAATAACCGCGGTAAATGGGAACACCTTGTGCCTCCATCCACTCATCGTAGGTATAGATCTTACTCCACATCTTGCGATCTGCTTGCGCCGCTTTAGACATCGTTTCTTTTCCTCCGCAGGTAACTTCACGAGTCATATCATCGTTGAAAATTGAAATAAATTGCACGTCCAGTGTGACTGAGCGCGCAATTTACAGCCCGTCGAACGAAGCCGTGTTGCGTGTCAGATTAGTTCAACATAACGCCGGGGGCTTGAGCGGAAACAGGACGCATTGAGAAATTAGCAAAAAGCCCTAGCGGGCAAGCAATCTGCCCAGTTAACTATGTTGCGGATCGAGGGCGGCAACTAGATAATCTCGATGATTAAATCGCAAGATTTGCCCGCCCCCGATGACACTGAGCCGGCCTGTCGGGATACCTTCGGCTCTCTGCTGCTAGAAACACATCAGAGGCTGAGGTTGAAGATAGAGTGGCGAATTTAATCGCTGTTGGTGGTTGGAAACATCAACGACTTGACGGTGACCGGAATCACCTCGGTAATCCCCAAGCACTCACCAATATCGATATAGTCCAAATCGCCGACCTCGATACCATCCACTGCAATGATATCGCGATCAATCTTCAGTTCGTCTCGTAAAATTCCGCCTAACGATTTGGCGATATCTACATCAAGCGTCAGATAGAGTGGACACTCATTGTCTTCGGAATCCCGCAAAACCTCGGCGATGCCTTCGGCTAACTTGCGCACCGACTGATAGTCCGGTTGTCCATCGATAGTGAGAGACAATGCCAGACCCGAAGTAAAATGCGGCAAGTCGAACTTTGCCAGCGCTTGTCTGAGTGCCGTTTCTACAGAGACATCTTTGCGCAAAGCCGTCTGAATCACCTTCAAGCCGTGCACCGGCAAGGCTTCGAGATTGGAAACGTAACTGGTGTTGCCGCTGGCTTGAATAGTATATTCCCCGGCGCCGATTACAGTGGCGCGAATCCCTTCAATCGGCTCACGCAGCACATCCTTCGGCAGCTTTTTCAGGTAGTCACGCATGTTACTGCCAAGTACCGGACCGATATCGCCGTAAGCTCTGGAATCACGATCATAGACGTGCTCCGAAACACCGCCGGAGAATACAAGATGATCGATCTGCTTGAACCCTCGATAATTGACGAAAGGCGGAGTGACCATGAGTCGTTTCGCCATCGCAGATGTCGGTCCTTGCTCGATAACTTCGAAAAGGATCTTCGCCATGTAAGCGCCGAAATCCTCCTTCTGCTGCTCGGTGATTCGCTGGCCGAGGGCAACCGTGTGACCGATCTCTTTCATCATCATCCGACCAGCGTCCTCGATGCGAGTAATGGTATCCTTCTCGTCGAAGGCGATGAGTCGCGCGCCGATGTTGATGGAGGCCGTTTGCGAAACCACACCGTCTTCAACCAACGAAAACTTGGTCGTGCCCCCTCCCATATCGACGTTCAGCACGGTCTTGTGCTCGGTTTTTGATAAGTCCACCGCACCACAACCGTAAGCGGCTAGCAGTGCCTCGTGATTATGACCCGCGGCGGCGCAAATAAACTTACCGGAATATTTAGCAAAGGCTTCGACGATTGGTTGAGCGTTTTCTTTCTTGAGAGCCTCGCCGGTGATGATCACCGCGCCGGTGTCGACATCTTCCGGCGTTAAGCCGGCTTCTTTGTACGCGCTATGAATAAAGGCATTTACCTTGTCCGTATCGATTTTCGTCGCCGACACATAGGGTGTTAACATGATCGGCGAGCGATATAGCACTTCCCGATTGGTTACCTTAAACCTGCCTGAAAGCGAGGCGCCCTCACGTCGCAGCGTTATCTGTGAAAAAATCAGATGGGAAGTCGAAGAACCGATATCGATGCCGACGCTTTTAAGCGAGAACATTTCCAGTCCTTCGATATCGGTGACGATTTCATCTTCTTTAATGACGAAATTGTCCGGATGATCATGATCGTATATGTCGTCGTGCATACTTCCGCCTTATAATTGGTCTTCTTCCTTACCATGTAAAAATAAGAATCCCCGCGCAGCGGCGGGGATTCTTATTTTTGTCGGAAACAATCCTTGAAGCTTACTGTTTACCCATGGCTTTGGACCACTCGTAGTCCGGATTGCTATAACATTCATCCGGCATGATGCTCTTGATCCCCCGCTTGGCGAGTTCTTCCTCAAACTTGCGGCGGATGAACGGATCTTCGTTCGGATATTCAATTTGATCTTTGGCACGATCCTCGATCTTCTCCGCATGACCGTGAAACTGCATTGGCGGGTGAAGCGCCAGATACCGCGCCATATCGCCACCGGCATTGAAATGCTGATGGAACCATTTGTCGGGCGGCGTCACCATGCTGCATTCGTGCCACGGACACACGATCTTTTCTTTGCCCTCCTCCCACATAATCGAATAACCTTCGCCAGCGGGAATAATGATTGCGCGCCCCGGACCGTGCCGGTGTGCTTTCTTATATGTTTGCGGCGCGAATACCGACATGTGCGCGGTTAATTCCGAATTAGGAAACTGCATGAAGACACTCTTGCCGCCGGCGCCGCGCCGTTCATTGGCATCGAGCTTGTTCCAGGCGCGCATGTCGGGGAAGAAGTTTCCATACCAAAATGCCCGCATGCCGAGTCCCTCATCGGCATCTTTGGCCTGAACCAACTTTGCTTCGGAATAAAAATCGCCATCGCCAACGCTAACCTTCGGCTCGTACGGATTGTTGAAGTACATGTCCGGTTCAGGCAGCGCAGACATAGCGATTGGCATATAGCTATAGTGAAAAAGCCGGACCGGTTTGTCGCCTTGCATATTGCTGAACACATGCCAGTGATTGCGCGGCACCAAGAACATTGAATGCTCTTGCCACTCGAAACTTTTTTTCGCTTTACCTTCGCCGGCCCATACGGTAGTTAAGCCGCGGCCGGACAATACGTAAACGATTTCATCTAAAGCGAATTTAACCGGCGGCAGCGACTTACCCGCAGGAACCTCCGACACACGCGAAGCGGTAACGCCTTCTTGACCATTAAGCTGGATAAATGCTGCCCGGCAACCCCGCTCCTCCCACCATTCCAACTCAACTTTTCGCAAATCTTCTATATAGTAGCCCCCATGGATGGGAATTCCCTGGGATTTCATCCAGCGATCGTAGGTGAATTCCTTGCTCCACATGGTGATGACGGGTTCTTTGATAGCGGCTTTTGCCATAAAATATTACTCCTCCTTGTCCTGCTATTTTCTCGCTTCTCTGCCGGCGACCTGAAGTCGGATCAGGGATTTCCGCAGTGCTTCTTGGGCCATAGCGAAACTCTTGTCCTCAAATTGCGTTTCGCTTAGTCGCCTCTCGGCCTTCTCCTTGGCGGCGCGGGCTCGAATGACATCGATCTCGACGCCGAATTCAGCCGCCGGCGCCAAGACGGTCATGACATTATCCAACACCTCAGCATATCCGCCGCTAAGGGCGAGAAATCGTCTTGTTGCTCCTTGTTTATAGCTCATCTCACCGGGTTCTAGAAGGGTCAGGAACGAAATATGATTCGGCAACACGCCGAATTCGCCCTTCACTCCGGGCGCAGTAACCTCGTCTACCTCTTCATCCAAAAGGAGTCGGCCGGGGGTCACCACTTTAAGTCTAATTTTGTCTGCCATGGTCCGTGGAGAATTCAGTCAAAGGACAATTTACAGCAACGAACAGTCGAGTCGTGCTTCTACCCTGGTCGCAGGACGGCTACTGCGCTGCCAATTTCTTCGCTTTTTCCACTGCTTTTTCTATGGTACCCACCATATAGAACGCCTGCTCCGGGATATCATCGTGTTTGCCGTCGACG
>JAJONK010000090.1 GCA_021323355.1 Deltaproteobacteria bacterium | reverse complement strand
TCCAGGGCGCAGATCCAACAGTTTTCCAAGGCGATCGGGTTCGCCAACAATCGGCCGATTCAGTCGACAAACGCGCGCTCCGTCCTGCAATAACGGTAAAGTTCGGTCGAAAGGAAAGGCTCGGAAGAGGAGCGCGCGATGCCTCAAACCGATGGGATTGGGCAGAGAAGAAAGAAAAAACTGTGATCAAGACGGTGTCTAAGGTTCTTGTTCGCATCTTGCTTGGGATCATCATAGCCGGGATGACCGCTTGGGGCACGGGTGCAATCTATTATTCGCCACTGCCGGACGAATCTTTCCGGGCGGTTCTTGCAGCGTTATTCGCTCTCGCAACGGCGCTGGCGTTTCTGCTGTTCCATAATCGCCGCCGGACTTTAGTAGGTTTCCTCATCGGATTCGCGCTGCTCTTGTCTTTGTTTTTGCAAATTCCGGCTTCCAATGATCGCGACTGGCAGCCGGAAGTGGCCGTGACGCCTTACGCCGACATCAACGGCGATCTCGTGACGATTCACGGCGTGAGAAATTTCGACTACCGCAGCGACACCGATTTTACGCCGCGCTGGGAAACGCGAACGTACGATCTTCGCAAACTCGACTCGGCGAATATCATCGCGGTTTACTGGGCAGGTAAGGCAATTGCGCACATCATGGTCAGCTTCGGATTTGAAGGTAAGGATTACCTCGCGGTGTCCATCGAGACGCGCAAAGAGAAAGGCGAGAGTTATTCAACCCTCGCCGGTTTTTTCCGACAGTACGAGCTGTACTATGTGGTTGCCGATGAACGCGACGTGATTGGCGTGCGCACCACTTATCGCCAGCCGCAAGAGGACGTGTATGTTTACGGAGTCAACGGCAACCTTGAAAGCGTGCGACGGTTCTTTCTCGATTACCTAAAGTCGATTAACGATTTGCACCGAAATCCGACCTACTACAATACCTTGACGACCAACTGCACGACCAGCATTCTCATGCACGCGCGGATTAACCCGGAGTCGCCACCCATGTCTTGGAAGATCCTGCTCAGCGGCTACGTTCCCGACTATCTTTACGAGCTGGGGCGGCTCGACACGACAAAAACGTTTCTAGAGTTAGAAAAACTCTCGCACGTCAACGCGCGCGCCCGCGCGGCTGACAAAGACCCGGCGTTTTCGGAGCGCATCAGGGAAGGGCTGCCGAAGCCAGCTCTTGTGCGATGAAAAGCGTTATTCAGAGATCGCCTTCTGAACGGCGGCGGATTCTTCGCGAGCAGTTAGAGTCGAATAATTCCAGTCTTGTCAATCCGCGCGCCGCGGCCCAAGGCTCCCGGACTGGAAATACAACGTGCGGAACTGATTAAAAGACACCATAAAGCCGGGGGGTCTACGGTGAGTCTGACGTCTACGATCGAGAAACAGCTGAATCGAAATTTTGTCATTTTCCACCCGTCGGATTTTTCTCCGGCTAGCGAAGTGGCCTTTGGTCATGCGCTAAAAATCGCAATGCAGTCAAAGGCAAAGCTCGACATCATGCATGTGGAGACATCCGTTGGCCCGGAGAAGCCCTATTGGCTCGATTTCCCCGCTGTGCGAGCTACTCTGACGCAATGGGGTATCTTGCCCGAAGGTGTTCGGCCGTCAGAAGTCGCTAAGGCGGGGCTCCGGATACGCAAGATTCTAGCGTGTAATACCGAGCCGGTCGAAACCATGCTGCGGCATTTTGACAAGTTTCCACCGGATTTAATCGTCCTGGCTACGCACCAGAGGGCAGGCATCGAACGCTGGTTGCACAAAGCAGTTGCAGAACCGCTCGCACGCCGGTCACGAGCCATGACTCTTTTCGTTCCACGCAAAGGCAGAGGCTTTGTTTCGCTCAAAGACGGCTCGCTTGCACTGAAAAAAATTCTTATTCCTATGGATCACGATCCCGATCCCCAAGCGGCGCTTGATAAGGCTTTGCTTCTGGTCCGAGGGCTTGATTGTGTCGCGGGGAAATTTCTATTGATTCATGTGCAATCCCGCTCACGCAGAGCCGCGCCCGTGGTTCATCTGCCCCATCGGTCCGGATGGTCATTTGAGATTACGGTCAGGCACGGTCATGTTGTAGACGAAATTCTAAGGACCGAGCGTCGGTGGCATCCCGATCTCATGGTACTCGCGACACAGGGCCATCGGAACTTTGTCGATGCGCTGCGCGGAAGCACAGCGGAACAAGTACTGCGCGCCGCACAATGTCCAGTCCTCGCCGTTCCGGCCGCTAAGTGATTCCGGTAGTCAGATACATGAACGAACATTCACCAGAGCTGCAAGTTCCGAAATTCCGCTCAGAGTTTTGCTCAATCTAAACGGATTTTCATTTTTGTCTCTAGTCACGGTGGCGATCGAGAACAAGCTTCGAACTTCGGAGCGAGCTTGCGGCGGCTTGTTACAATGCATGACTGAAAATGATACTTAGGGCGGTGATGCTCCGGGCAAAACTCCAATTACACACCCCTAACATTTCGCCGGTTTTAGAAGGAAAAGATTCTCAATGTGGACAAAACCCATCTTGCGAAGTGCGAGGTAGATAGATACCATTTTTCCGTCCTAACCGCAGGTATGCATTTTGTGCCGATTTTGGGATCACTACATTTTCGAACGAGCGCGGCTGTTCACGTCTTCTTCCCGGGAACGCAATTGCGTCAAGCAAAATTATTCGCCGTACCGGCGTTATGCGCGCTGTTTATTTTCGCGGCCGTAACCCTGGCGAGCGGCGCGGATAGCGAGCGCCCTAAGAGAGTCTTGATCATTTCCACCGGGAGCCGGCTGGCGCCGGGATTCATGCTCGTCGATCAGCAGTTGACCCAGGCGTTGGCGAAAGTCCCGATGCCGATCGAAACCTATGCGGAGAATCTCGATATCGGGCGATTTCCCACGGAACGATTTGGGCGGATTTTTAACGAGTATCTAACAGAAAAATACGCCGAGCAGCCTCCCGACCTGATCATATTAGTGTATGTCGGCAACTTGGGCATCGCCGGGAAGTTGCTGCAGCAACTATTTCCAGGAACGCCTGTCGTCGTTGCGGGGTTCACAGAAGAAGAAGTTGGAAGGGATCAGTTTGGCCCGTTTGTCGGTGGCGTAGCGCAGCGTGTCGATCCCCGCGCGACCTTGGATCTCATCTTCCGCCTACAACCGAAGACCCGCCGCATCGTCGTCATCGCTGGCACGGCGGAGGTCGACGCTCATGTCCTTGACCGTGTGAAAGAGGCTGCGCGCTCGTTTGAGGGGCGGATCGAGTTCGATTTCTGGGACAATCGCCCTTTGGCTGAACTGCGTCAGGCCGTAGCAGTTTTGCCAGCGCAAACTGCCATCCTCTTTGCCAGGATGTTTCGTGACGGCTCAGGTCGGCCGGTTATTTCCGCGGAGATGGGGCGGTCAATTGCTCAGTGGGCCAACGTTCCCGTATATGTCATGACGGAGACATCTTTAGGCACAGGCGCCGTGGGTGGATCGGTGGCAAGTCTCGAGGCTTTCGGCAAGCGAGCGGGCGAGCTGGCGCGCTTCATTATAACCAGCAATCTGCCAGTGTCTTTGCCGTTCGAAATCCGCACGGAGAGTGTGCCGATGTTCGATTGGCGCGCGCTCGAACGCTGGGGCATCAGTGAAAGCCGATTACCTGCAAATAGCGTCGTCCGATTTCGGCCGGAGTCATTGTGGGAAAAATATCACTGGTACATTCTCGGTGCTATCTTCATTATTTTGCTGCAGAGCGCAATGATTGCCGAATTACTTCTGCAACATCGCCGCCGGCGCCGGATGCAAGCGGAGCTGCGGGAGGGTCGACAATTGATGGAACTTGCCACTAGCGCGGGCGAGGTTGGCCTATGGTCGCGCAACTTAACAGACGGCAGTCTCTGGGCCAATGCTTCTTTACGGGCTCTGTATGGATTGGGCGCAGATGATCCGCTCCACTTGGACGACATGCTTGCACGTGTGCACCCTGACGATCGCGCCCGTATGATCTCTGAGATCGAGCATGCGCGCTCGGCCGAGCTGCCATTCGAGGGAGAGTATCGGATCCTTCTGCCGAATGGCACGGAGCGATCGGTGTTAGCCAAGGGCCGGACGTTTGTCGAGCCCGGTGGCCATGATGGGCGAAGAATGGGCGTACTATTGGATATCACAGAACGCAAGCGCGCGGAGGAAGCACTAAAAAATGAGCGGTCATTTCTCCGCCAGGTCATCGACATCGATCCGAACTTTATCTTTGCCAAAGACCGTGAAGGGCGATTCACGCTGGCGAATCGTGCCGTGGCCGACGCCTACGGCACAACGGTGGAGAACTTGATCGGCAAAACCGACGCGGATTTCAATCGCAATGCCGAAGAAGTCGAGTCCTTCCAGCTGAAGGATCTGGAGGTGATCGACACATTACAGGAGCGCTTCATACCGGAAGAACGGATTACCGATGCCCGCGGGAGAGTGCGCTGGCTGCAAACGGTCAAGCGACCGATCATTCAAAACGACGGTTCGGCGAAGCAAGTGCTGGGCGCATCGACCGATATAACGCGGCGCAAAGAAACCGAATTAGAACTGCAGGAACAGCGCGCAGAGCTGGCTCACGTTGCGCGCGTCTCAATAATGGGCGAGCTTGCGGCATCGCTTGCCCACGAGTTGAACCAGCCGCTCACCGCGATTCTTAGTAATGCCCAAGCCGCTCTCCGGTTCATGTCGAGCAAACCGGGCGACCTGGAAGAGGTGCGCGAAATTCTCCAGGACATTGTCCAAGACAATAGCCGTGCCGGCGAAGTTATCCGCCGTATGCGGGCGCTGGTAAAGAAGGAAGAACTCGAGTTCGCAACCCTCGATCTCGTGAGCCTCATTCGCGATGTCATGGCCCTGGTGCACAGCGACGCGATTCTCAATAACGTTCGAATCTCGCTTGAATTGGAAGACAACCTGCCGCTGGTATGGGGCGATCGAGTGCAGCTGCAGCAGGTCGTGCTCAATATCATGTTGAACGCGTTTGACGCCATGAAGGAATGTCCGGCGAGCGAGCGGAAAGTCAAATTGCAGGCGGGAGCTCACGGCGCGGAGTTGATCAAGGTAGCTGTGACTGATTACGGAACTGGTCTAAGAGGCGACAATCTGGACAAAATCTTTCAACCATTTTACACCAGCAAAAGAGATGGGCTGGGTATGGGGCTTTCGATCTGTCGATCGATTATCGAAGCCCATGCGGGACATCTCTGGGCGGAGAACAACAACGGCACGGGTGCAACCTTTTACTTCACCATACCCGTGGGAGGAGGCGGCAGGCAGTCATCAGTGACCAATAATCGGTAAACAGTAGACACACACAATAAGACAAGCCCTTCCCTCCTTTTCCCCGACATTGGACCAAAGTCCAATATACAAGCTTTCTCTTCCTTCGCTAAAATCCTTTACAGCACGATTAAACGTTAATTTTATTAATGCTCGCATAACCGGGGACAGGCCAATCGCTTTGAGCAAATCCAAGCCGCTTATCGCAATCGTCGATGACGATGAATCCGTCTGCCGTGCGGTGAGACGGCTGGTGCGGTCGTTGTCGATAGACGCAGAAACATTCACCTCAGGGCAAGAATTTCTCGATCTTCTTGAAGCGATGCCATCGTTTCACCCCGACTGTTTGATTCTGGACGTGCAAATGCCTGGCATGAATGGCCTCGAACTAAAAAATCGGCTCGCTATAAGCGGCAAAACGATTCCCGTGATCTTTATCACGGCCTATGATGAGGTCGGCGTGCGCGAGAAGGCGTTTGCCGCCGGAGCAGTGGCGTTTTTACGCAAACCCTTCAACGATGAATTGCTAATCAAAACGATGCACGGAGCTCTGGAAGGCCGTAGACTGGGTCGGCAAGAGTCATAGGACAAGCTGGCCAGAGAAAAGAAAAAATTCTGCCGCCGGAGGCTTTTTACCGGACCTAATCACCGCATTGAGCAGCGAGTGGCTACCGATGCTTCACGAAAAGTTAAGGCCGCTCAAAGAAAGAGGGTTGACCATGAAAACAAGACAAGTCTGTACGCGTGCGTGCGCATGTGTGCTGATTTTGTTACTAGCGGTGCCCCCGCTACTTGTCGCTCAGCAGCAGACAGAGGCTGTTTTCATGCAGGAAGAATTGGAGCAGATCTTGGCGCCGATCGCGCTCCATCCGGATCCGCTGGTTCCGCAAATCTTGATGGCCTCGACCTATCCGCTGGAAGTCGTGCTGGCCGACCGCTGGACAAAACAAAATGGCAGCCTTAAGGGCGACGCGTTGACCAAGGCACTTGAAGCGCAAGACTGGGATCCGAGTGTAAAGTCGCTGGTGAACTTTCCTCAGGTGCTCGCAATGATGAGCGAACAGCTCGACTGGACGCAAAAAGTGGGGGATGCCTTTTTGCAGGATCAAAAAAGGGTTTTGGATACGATCCAGAGCCTGCGCGCCAAAGCGCAGGCGTCGGGCAATCTCCAAACGACCAAAGAGCAAACGGTCATCGTCGAGGAAAAGATCATCAAGATCGAACCAGCCAGTCCGCAAGTCGTTTACGTACCGACCTATAATCCAACAGTGGTGTACGGCGCCTGGCCCTACCCGGCTTATCCGCCGTATTACTACTACCCGCCCGGATACGTAGCTACAACCGCTGCGTTTTCCTTTGCAGCGGGTGCGGCCATGGGCGCGGCGTGGGGCTACGCCTGGGGCGGTGCCAACTGGAACGGGGGCGAGGTCGATGTCGACGTCGACCGCAACACTACTATTAATAATAATATCAACCGAGACCAAGCCAAGCAGAAGCTCCAGGAAAGGGGACAGCTCAATCAAAACGGACAGGGAAAGTGGCAGCACAATGCGGAACATCGCAAAGGCGTTTCGTATCGCGATCAAGGGACGGCGCAGAAATTCAACCGGGCGAGCACGTCGAACTCTATCCAATCCAGAGAGCAATATCGCGGACGAGCTGAACAGGGCAGACAGGATCTCGGAGGCAGAGCCGCAGCCGATCGCGCCAGTGTCGCCGACCGTGCCGGCCAGGGTTCGGGCGGTGAGCGCGGTGGTTTGGGTGGCGGAGGATCCGGCGATCGTGCGGGCGCAAGCCAGGTTCGTGGTTCGGGAACTCGCGGGGGCGCTTTCGAGGGTGTCGATCGCGGTGGTAGCTCGGCGCGCAGCGCGAGCCAGCGCGGAACCGCCAGCCGGCAAAGCTTTAGCGGCGGTGGGGGAAGGGCTGGGGGCGGCGGTGCAAGAGGCGGAGGCGGCGGAGGACGCCGAAGGTAGATCTTTGCCGTTGTGGCTGTCAGGGTCGGCTGGGGAAACTGGAACACTGGAACGATGAAACAATGAAGGATGTCATAGATAAAATATCCGGTGTTTTAGTTCGTCCTTAGGAAGCCGCGATGCTTGCAAGCTCATATTGAGATGGGGGAAGAGATGGAATTTCTTAAGTTGGACGCAGATAGGGAAAAATCGATCCGACGGCGGATTCGTCTGACACTTCACGCTGCAGTGGTGCTGGCAGTCGTATGCGCCGCAACGTTCTCTGTGGCACTGGCGCAGCAAAAGAGTTTCTCTTCGGCCGAAGAGGCTGTCGAAGCGGCGGTGACGGCGGCGCGCAATAACAATGAGAAGGACATGCTTGCGATTTTTGGCGCTCAAGCGAAAGAACTATTATTTTCTTCCGATGCCGTTGCCGACAAACAGAGGCGCGAGGAGTTTCTTGCTGCCTATGCCGAAAGTCACCGGCTCGTCGCCGAAGGGCAAGACACAATTTTGCTCGTGGGGAAGCAGGATTGGCCCTTTCCGATCCCGCTCGTGAAAAGAGGTAATGCCTGGGTTTTCGATACCGCCAAAGGCAAAGAGGAGATTCTAAACCGGAGGATCGGCGAGAACGAGCTCTACACGATTAAAACATTGCTGGCGGTTGTCGATGCGCAGCGCGAGTACGCGATGAAGGATCGAGACCAAAATGGCCTGTTGGAATACGCGCAGAAATTCGTCAGCGATCCCGGTAAAAAAGATGGTTTGTATTGGGAGGTTAAGCCGGGAGAACCGCCGAGTCCTCTAGGACCCATCATGGCGCGGGCGCGAAGCGAGGGTTATAAAGGACAGGCGTCAATTACGGCACCTCCCTATCACGGCTATTATTACAGAATTTTAACCGCGCAGGGGAAGGACGCGCCCGGCGGCGCTTACAGCTATCTTGTGAACGGCAAAATGATTGGCGGCTTTGCCGTGGTTGCCTATCCCACGGAGTATGGGAACTCCGGTGTGATGACCTTCGTCGTCAACCACGATGGCAATGTCTTTCAGAAGAACCTGGG
>JAJONK010000089.1 GCA_021323355.1 Deltaproteobacteria bacterium | reverse complement strand
ACACCGATCAAATTACCCAACGATGCGAAAATCGCCGTCAGTTTCTTCGTCGCCTTCGAGGCGTTTGAAAAATATTCGCAATATCGCGAAGGCGGAGACAAACCTGATTTCGCATCTCTCGCTTACGGCGAATACGGCGGCAAAGCCGGCATCTGGCGGATCATGGATGTATTGGCGCGTAACCAGGTCAAAGGGACAATCGATACTAACGGCCGTATTGCCGAGGATTTTCCGGATGCTTTGAAAGAGCTTCACGCCGGCGGTCATGAGATCGTCGGTCACGGTTGGGTCAATGACACTTCTCTTATTTCGCTGGAGCCGGCTAGGGAAAAGGAGCTGATCAAGCGCACGCTCGACAGCCTTGCCTCAGTCACCGGTAAGCGACCTGTGGGCTGGGTCAGCCCCGGCCATCGAATCAACGAATTTACCTTCGCGCATTTCGTTGATGAGGGAATAATCTGGACCGGCGACTTACCGGGACCTGACATTCCCCAGCATCGGATGGTCAATGGCAAACCATTGGTGATCATGCCGCGGCTCGATTACGCCAACGATCTTTCGCTCATCTTTCGCGCCAAGAATCCCGCGCGGGTCTATTTTGAAAGCTTCAAGAGCGCTTTTGATCTGTTGTATGCAGAGGGGCAGGCCGGCTCGCCCAAGCTCATCGATGCGCTGGTGCACGCCCACATCGGCGGCAGAGCCAATATCATCGGCGTATTCGAGGAGTGCATCCGTTACGCCAAGGGGTTCAAGGATGTGTGGTTCTGTACCAAGGGTGAAATAGCGAGCTGGTATCTGGACAATTACGTACGCAAACAATGAGGACGACATGCCGACAAAATCCGCAGCGGTAGAAAAATTTCTGGCGAACCTGGGCTCGACCGATCTTTTACTGACACTCAATTGGGATGAATGGCTTACCATCGAAGCGCCCTACTCCGATGTGAAAATATCCAGCCAAGACGTTGTCGCGCGTTACAACCGAAATGGTTATGACTGGGACATCCATGGCACGCTGTTCACTCCGGAAAAAGAACTCGACAGTAACAGAGCCTTTGTCTTTTTTCATGGCGGCGCCGGCAGCGAGAAAATTATGGATCTTACACCGGATGGAAGACCCGGTCTGGCGCGCGTCGTCGCATCCCAAGGCTTTAATGTTCTGGCTCTCACATATCCGGGCCATTACCCCAAGGGGGGCGTCTGGAAACAACCGATTGCGGAGCGAATGCCGATCTACCTCGTGGACCGGGAACTGCCAACCGAAGAAATTCTCGATCGCAATTTGAAATGCACTTTCAATGTGATTCTTCAGGGTGCAGGGCTTCTCACCGACCAGCGTTTCGCCGGTCGTGAAATAATCGGCTTCGGCCACTCGACCGGTGGGCCGATGGCCGCGCATCTCACACGATTTTCCAAAAAGACCAAAGTCATTGGACTCGTCGGCTTCGGCAGCGGCGGCCCCGATGGCTGGCGTCTGGAGTGGCGCAATCAAACCGGCGCCGAAAAATACACTGAGAAACCGATCGATCACGTCTCGCGCCGCTCGCCGGATTCCTTCAAAGAATCGGGCTACGTCGATCCTGAAGATCTCACGCCGTGGGGCGGGGCCGACGACTACATCCGCCTGATCAGTCCACTGCGCTCGCAGATGAAAACCAGCCTGTGCGATAACCAGCATAACGCCGCCGTCGGCATCCTCGACGAATACGTAAAACGCACCGGCTTGCCGCGCGAAGAGTACTTTGATCATTTGCAAGAGCCCGACCCGGCTTGGCTGAAGACGATTCGCGTGCTGCTAACCGTCGGTGAAAACGACAAAGGCCACTGGGTCAAAGGCGAGCGGCTGGAAGACAAGCGTGAAATGTTCATGGGCGCCAAGTACGCGGCAAGCACTCGCGGCGCGCACGTGGTTCTCATCCCGCGCTATGGCCATGTGGGATATTCCGAGCTGTACAATGAAAAAATCGCCTATCTCTGGCTGTGGGCATTAAAAGCGGGCTATTTCGATTGACGAGTCTGCTTCTGAGGAGGATTTCCATGCTGACGAGAGTACGACTAACACTCGTTTTGTTGTTGATCGTGGCGCATGCCCCGGTGTTGCAGGGCGCACAAAGCCGGCCAGGGTCGATTGCTGAGTTGGCCCTGTATCAAGGCTCGGATCGCGAAAGCATTCTTATTGAGGGCGCCAAGAAAGAAGGTCAACTCACCTTTTATACCTCAAACACCTGGGTCGCCGGCCCCGTCTCGCAAGAGTTCGAAAAAAAATATCCGTTCATCAAAGCCAATGTTTGGCGCAGCGATTCCAAGGCGTTGCTGAAACGCCTCACCGAAGAGCACGCTGCCGGTAAGTACCTCGCCGATGTCGTTGAAACCAGCCCCGAATACGTAAACCTATTGGTGCGAGCTAGCTTGCTGCAGGATCACTTCTCGCCGGAGCTCAGCGCCTATGATGATGAAGCAAAAGTGAAGGGCAAAAGCGGCGTACTCGCATGGACCAATCGTGAGATTTATATCAGTTTAGGATACAACACCAACTTGGTTCCCGCTGCAGAAGCGCCAAAGACGCTCAAGGATTATCTCGATCCTAAATGGAAGGGCAAGATGGCGATCGCCGGAACCACTACCGGCACGCAGTGGATCGGCGCTGTGTGGGACACCATGGGTCGGGAGTTTCTGGAAAAACTGAGCGCGCAGGAAATTAACGTGCAGAACATGTCCGGCGCTGCTCTTTCCGGTCTGGTAGCTTCGGGCGAAGTGCCGCTCTCGCCGACAATTTTCAATTCGAACATATTTACTCACAAGCAGAAGAGCGCCCCGGTCGAATGGCGGCCCATCGATCCGGTGATCGCCGGCGTGGGCAGCTCCGGCCTGATTGTCAACGCGCCGCACCCGCACGCTGCCTTGCTGTTTCTAGATTATCTTCATTCCAAACTGGGTCAGCAGGTCGCCATGAAGGGCGGTCTTAGCTCGGCGCGCAACGACATCGGATCGCTGGAGCAAAAGTTCAAGAAAATTTACATGGAGAGCAAATACACGCCCGAGGAAATGGAGAAAAAGTTCGAAGAATGGGAAGGGCTCATGCGTAAGCTGTTCATCCGCAAGCGCTAGGCAGGCTTCTGAAAAACTCTGCCTAGTATAAACTGAGCATGCCCATGGACTCTACGATCCTCATCACCGGCGCCAATGGATTCATTGGTTCCCACTTTACCCAACTCATGGAATCCCTCGGCAATAGAGTTGTTCCTATCGACGTCTTGCCGCGCTCGGCGGATCTTTCATTGCTGGCGATCCAGACTGCCAGTCGCATCATGAATGTCACCGATGAAGCGCCCTTCCGGGAGCTCTGCCGGTTGGAACAGCCAACGCATATTTTTCATGCCGCGCATCCTCCGCGCGATGATAGCCCCGAAGTCATCAATTTTTGCTATCGTGCGATGACCAACATCCTCGAAGCTGCGCGGGAATTAAAGCTCAGCCGCGTGGTGTACTCCAGTTCCGGGGCGCTTTATGGCCAGCTACGAAAAAAGGATCGCGCACCTATAAAAGAAGACGATCCTGTGGCGATCTACCCGACTTATTTTTACCGCTCCGGCAAGATCATATCGGAATGGATGGGCGACTTTTACAAACAAAAGTTCGGAGTTCCGTTCGTCGCCTTGAGATACTCGTCGGTGTACGGTCCGGGACTCGCCAGAGGGATTCCGCTGGAGTTGAAGAAGGGTGTCTTGGGTCAGCCTTGCCGGCCCTACCTAACCCGCTTGCCCGATGATTTGATCTATATTGACGATGTGACCGATGCCGTGCGCCGTGCGCTCTTCACGGAAGAACCGTTGAGCCGCGCCTATAATATTGCCTTCAATCAGGCGTACGGCAACCAAGATCTCGAGGACTCGATCCGGAAAGCGTTGCCCGAGATCTCTTTTGAGATCGGCAAGCATCCGCATGCGGCGACTGTGGGAGCGCATCGGGATCGGGATCCGCTGGATATCACTCGCGCCAAGGAAGACCTCGATTGGACACCCACAATTGATCTGGAAAACGGCATTGCGCGAATCGCCGCCTGGTTAAAGAGCCATGCTAATAGGCTGAAGTAAACTCGCCACGACGCATCGCCACTATTCAATCAGGAGAAAAAAAATGACTGCCTTGCCAATGGCAAAGAACGTTACTGCGATTTGGTGGCTGTTTAAGGCTGGCCTTGTTCTGCTCATTCTCCTGGGAGTTATAGAGCAATCAGACGCAGCCGGCAGATCGTTGACACCATCGGAGCTGTTCTTTTATCAGGGCGCGGATCGAGAACAGATTCTCCTCGAAGGAGCAAAAAAAGAAGGGCAGCTGGTTTTCTACAATTCCCATACCTGGTTTAAGTCCGTCGCGCAGGAGTTCGAGAAGAAATACCCCTTCATAAAGGTCTCGGTGTGGCGCGCCGATGGCGCGGATGTAATGAAGCGAGTGTTGGAGGAAAGTCTAGCCGGCCGTTTCCTCGTTGACGTAGTCGAGAGCACCGAGGCCAACATCGGCGGTCTGCACAAACGACAACTGCTTCAGGAACACCACTCTCCCGAACTTCGTTTTTTTAAGGATGAAGTCCTGGGCAAGGGCAAGCGCGGGGTATTTTACTGGGCTGACCGGGAGACTTATATCAGCCTGGGCTTCAACACCAACCACGTATCTATTGAGGAAGCCCCGAAGCGCACTCAGGACCTTCTCGACCCTAAGTTTAAAGGCAAGATCTCCTTCGCCGGCGGCGCCACAGCTGCAAGATGGGTAGGCGCCGCCATCGACACGCTGGGCAGGGATTTCATCGAAAAGCTGAGCCGCCAGGATGTCACAGTCCATAAACTCTCCGGCGCCGCGCTCGCCAACCTGGTGGTGACTGGAGAAGTGCCGATTTCGCCGACAATCTTTGACTCCAACATGTTTGTTGCCAAGAACAAGGGCGCTCCAGTGGAATGGCGGCCGATGGAACCGGTTGTGGCTAACGTCGGTTACTCCAGCGTGGTCGCCAAGGCGCCGCGTCCACATGCCGCTCTGCTATTCATTGACTATCTCCATTCCAAGGAAGGTCAGCAGGTGGTGGTGAAAGGGGGTCTCAGCTCTCCTAGAGACGACGTTGACTCTCTGGTGCCACAGAAGTTCAAGAAGACTTATCTTGAAGCTAAATATCCTTTGGATGAATACGAAAAAAAGCTCGACGAATGGGAAGATCTCATTCAACGGCTTTTTATCAGAAAAAGGTAAGTTCTAGAGGGAGGCAACCATGTCCCTGAAGCGACCCAATCGCCGAGCCGGGGTTCTACTTGTCGCAGCTATCTGCTTACTTGGGACGGTCAACGTATTTGCGGCGAGCGCGGCGATGTCGGATGCACAGATCGCCCTCTATCAGGGTATGGATAGAGAAAAAATGCTCATCGAGGGAGCGAAGCGAGAAGGGCAGCTCACCTTTTACAACTCACATACCTGGTTTCGAAGTTACGTCAAAGAATTCGAGAAGAAGTATCCTTTCATCAAGGTCTCAGAGTGGCGCAGCGATTCAAAGAATCTGCTCAGCCGAGCAATGGCAGAGTTCGGTTCTACTCGTTCTTTAGTGGATGTCATTGAAACTACCGCTGAAGCCATGGGCGTGATGAAACGGAACGGCATGTTTCAGGAGTATTTTACTCCAGAGGCGCGTTACTATCCCGACGATGTCAAAGTAAAAGGCAAGAGCGGACTCTACTATCTTGGCGATCGCGAGACGTATAATAGCTTAGGCTTCAATACCAACCTTATTGCTGCGAACGAGGCGCCGAAGACGCTTAACGATCTGCTCGATCCAAAGTGGAAGGGGAAAATGGCCATTGCCGGAACATCCACCGGCGTGAGGTGGGTTGGTAGCACACTGGATACGCTGGGCCGTGAGTTTCTCAACAAAATGGCCGGACAGGAGTTAACGGTGCAAAATATGTCCGGGGCGGCTTTGGCGGGTTTGGTAGCATCCGGAGAAGTTCCGTTGTCGCCGACGATCTTCGACGCCGATGTGACCGTTGCAAAGCAAAAAAATGCGCCAATCCAATGGCGTGCTCTCGATCCCGTCGTCACCACGGTCGGCTATTCCGGTTTATCGTCCAAAGCCTCTCATCCACATGCGGCTTTGCTCTTTCTTGACTACCTGCATGGCAAGGAGGGACAGCAGCTAATGATGAAAGGCGGCCTTTGGTCGCCTCGAGATGACACCGGATCTTTGGATCAGAAGTTTGAGAAACTCTACCTTGACAGCAAATACTCGCTCGATGAGCTCGAAAAGAAGCTCGTCGAATGGGAAAATTTGATGCGTCAACTTTTTGTTCGAAGAAAGTAGATGTCGATCGGGTTACGCGACAGCCAGCGGCGCTGCGTCCATTGGTCGGTAGCTCAGAGTAGGCCGAATCTCGTTATATCAGACACTGTTGACTCCGATTTAGAAGCAACCTATGGCTAAATGATGCTGCAGTTTACAGGGAGGAATAGCTCTCGATGAAATCACGGCATTCACCGCATCCTGATTTGATTCTGCACAGCGGCAAGATTCGTACTCTTGCCGGCAATGGTTCGATCTGTGAGGCGCTCGCTTGTGCCGGCGGGCGCATCGTTGCCACTGGATCGTCCGACGAGATTCGACGACTGGCGGGCCCCGATACGGAATCTTTCGATCTCAAGGGCAGAACTGCCATCCCTGGACTGACGGATACTCACGTTCATCTTTCAGAGAAGGGCACCGCCGAAATGGAGCTGGTGGATTGCCGCGATTTTTACGTCGATGTGAACTCCGTCGCTGATATTTTGCAGCGGCTTGCTAATGCCGCCGCCGGCGCTCCGAAGGGCTCGTGGATCGTCGCCCATGGCAGTCCAATGCAAGACTTCCGTATTGAAGACAAGCGTTTTCCCAACCGGCATGATCTTGATCGCGTCGTGCCCGATAATCCGGTTTCCATTTCTTTCGGCGCGCATGTCACTATCGCTAACACGCCAGCTCTGGCGGCGGCGAAGATTACACGCGATACTCCCGATCCCGCCGGCGGCCACATCAGGCATGATCCGCAAACCGGAGAGCCAACCGGCGAGTTGCACGAGCGGGCGCAATTGATTGTCAAAAAAGTGGCGCCGGAATTTAATTATCTGCAATTGAAAGATGGAATCGTCTTCGCATTGGATCAATGTCTTCAACGTGGCGTGACCACCGTTCACGACATCGTCCGCTACGCCGAGCCGGTGCGGGCTTATCAGGAGCTTTACAAAGAAGGCCGCATGCATGCTCGGGTGAATATCTTGCCCCGGGTGATCGAGTCGATGATCGAATCCAAGAGCCTCATCGAGCTCGGTCTCATCACCGGCTTCGGCAACGAATGGCTGCGCATCGGCGGGGTCAAGATGAGCATCGACGGCGGGATTACCGGACGCAATGCTTGTTTTCACGAGCCTTATGAAAACGACGAGCACAACCACGGCATTATAAGGATTCAGCAAGACGAGCTGAATCATACCGTGCAGGTATGTCACGATGCCGGCCTGCGCTGCTGCGTTCACGCCATCGGCGACAAAGCTTTCGATATGGCGCTGGACGCCTACGAAAACGCTATCGAGCACTCGCCGCGCAAGGATCATCGCCATCGTATCGAACACATGGGCAACTGGCTGGCCACGCCGAAACTCATGCAACGAATGGTACGATCGGGCATCGTTGCGATTCCAAATATTGCCTTCGCCTATTACATCGGCGATGCCATCCTCGACTGCGTTGGCGAGAGGCGGCTCACCAAAGCTTTTCCATTTCGAACGCTCTTGAAGAACGGCATCATCATCGCGGGCGGCTCCGATTCGCCGGGCTATTGGCCGGTCGATCCTCTACGCGATATTGCCACTGCCGCGTCACGCAAAATGCGCTGGGGCGATGTGTGGGTGCCAGAGGAAAGAATCAGCGTTAGTGAAGCCTTCGCGATGCACACCACGACGGCCTCGTGGGTGGGTTTCGAGGAGAACGAAAAAGGCACATTGGAGGTTGGCAAGCTCGGCGACATCGCCGTCCTGACGGAGGACCCATTTGAAATTCAACCGGAGCGCATCAAGGATATCAAAGTGGAGATGACGTTGGTGGGCGGAGAGGTGAAGTACCAGGCCTAGGATAAAGGACTACAGATACGGCACTCGCAATCAGTGATCCGCATTTGAGTCGCCGCCCGATCCCTGCCCCGCTCGCCACGCCGATGGTTACCGGGCAGCGTAAGAAATATCTGCCGCATGCGCCGCCGAGCACCCTTATCATGGGTGTTCAATTGGCCGAACCGGAGA
>JAJONK010000589.1 GCA_021323355.1 Deltaproteobacteria bacterium | reverse complement strand
AAGTCGTGCCGATTCAGCGAGCCTATGACTTTAGTTTCGCCCGCCAAGCAGACCAGCAACTCACCAAAGCCGGGTGGAAACCGTAACCGTCAAGAATCGACACATGCCGTTGCCGTGCATCACATCAAAGTAAGCAATCAACGCGGGCCCGCTATGGCCTCAGCCCATGTAATATTTGAGTCGCCACATCCCTAACGCGGTCGAATCGTCGAGCGATTGCCATAACGTTTTCCTACCAAACAGCTCACGTGTTTTGCTCATAGCCTTTGATCATCGTTCATCAAAAAGCTCGAGATCAGTATTGTCCCAAGGCCGTGACGGGCCGAGTCTGGCTGTCCTTCGACATGAAGAGTTATCCTGATAGAAACCTTCGACGTGTGCGAGATCGTTTATGCAGCTCTGTGGCATATGCTTTGCTCAACTTAGGTCCACAATAATTAAAAACGGAGGTGGACCCATGATACGACTAGCCAAGGTTTCGGCGTTGATGATCGCGGCAGCTTTCATATTTTCCAGTGGCTTTGCATTAGCGGCAAGTGACAGCACAAAGGCAGGAGAAAGCCGCAAGGAGAGTAAAGGCAAGCTTCCTAGCGGTGAGGAGCGATTCATGAAAGAAGCCGCTTCCGGAGGGCTAATGGAAGTGGAGCTGGGTAAGATCGCCGCTGAAAAGGGATCGCACCAGCGTGTAAAAGAATTCGGCAAACGCATGCAGGCCGATCACAGCAAAGCTAATACGCAGTTAAAGAAAATTGCCTCCAGCAAAGGCGTGGATCTTCCTACTCAACCTTCAGGAGAGCACACAACCTTCAGGAGAGCACAAATCGACGATGGATAAGTTGACCAAACTATCCGGCGCCGAATTTGATCGGGAGTACATGGAGGCAATGGTCGATGATCACAAAGAGGATATCGAAAAATTTCAGACTCAGGCAGATAAGGGTAAAGACCCCGAATTAAAAAAGTTCGCCAGCGAAAACCTGCCGATCTTGAAGAAACACCTTGAGCTTGCGCAATCAACGGAGAAGCAGATTAAAACAGAATCCAAAGGTGACGCAAAGAGTGGGTCAAGAAGTGGAGCAAAGAGCGGATCCAAAGAGGGCGCGCGTTAACTCGGACGGCGAATTTTTGAAGGGTCTTCTCCGGACGGCATAAATGCTCCGGGAAGACCCTTGTAATTCCGGCGCAGAATCTATCTGACTTCTGGGCTCGAATCACCGACCCCTGGCGGAGAAAAATCCTTCTCGTTCAAGTTGCGCGATCAACGACAAATCGACAAACGTAGTGGGGTTTGCTCCCACTGCTTCGCTGCCCAAACCTTTCAACAGTCCCTTGATGCCATCGATGTCGACGTTGATATCTGGCTGCAGCTGCTTGAGGCCGTAGGTTTGGTAAACTTCGGACAAAATCTCCGGGTCGGTGAGGCGCACGTATTTCGCAAGAATCTTCATCGCACCATCCCGATCACGTC
Source organism: Deltaproteobacteria bacterium (assembly GCA_021323355.1). GTDB lineage: Bacteria > Desulfobacterota > Binatia > UBA9968 > UBA9968 > WHTF01. The sequence continues at coordinate 3,058 of JAJONK010000589.1, read as the reverse complement.
GGGTCCGTAGTACCGCTTCGTAGTAGCCCCTTAGCACGCGCAGTACCGTGTCGCGGTGGTTTTTAATGGTAGATCGCCGAGTACTGAGCGGTGAATTGATATATGGAATGCCCAAATCCGCTGTGTCGACAAACTCGCGCAAGCCCATCTTAATGCCGCGTCGATTGCTTGGCGCCGAAATCATGCCTGCATCGACGAATCCTTTACTGACGGAAATGAGCAGTTCGGGCATGCCGCCACGGATCCCTAAAACCGCAAGATCTTTGCCGCGCTGCAGTCCCCATTTCTCCAGCAGTAAACTCAAAACCAGATCAGGCGAATCGCCAAGATTGGTGACGCCGATCTTTTTACCCTTCAAATCTTCGGAGCGCACAACCGAGGGCGGCGAGGCGCGGACAAACTGGACTTCGCCCGCTAGCAGCGCTTCGATAGCAACGCCTCGGATGTAAGTTAAGTCAACGTCGACACCGTGCTTGGCGAAAAGCCCGGTGTCTTTGGCCACCCACAGCGGTAGCATGGCACCGCTGATCGAGCTATAAGCGATGCGCAGGGGAGCAGCGCCGGCCTGGTCTGACAGCAGAAGCGGGATCAGCAGCAGTAATATCGCGGTGTAGAATCGTGTCATCATTAGTCTCCCCGAATCAATACGAGCCGGCAAATCCCGCCGAACGCTAAATGGAGCGAGATCTAACCAGTGTACGGCCAAGATGAGACGTGATGGGCGACAGTGTAAGCACGGGCGGGCGATTTCTCGCCTTCACGTTAGGCTGCGGCGCTAGTCGACTCGCAAGTCATGGTAGATGCAATCCGCCATGACGCGGCGCATATTGTTTTTCATCAGCTGGGCGTTGATGCACTGTTCCTGGAGTTCCTTTGTGGTCGCATATTTTTTCAAAATCTCTTTCCGGAGAATGCCATGCTCCACGTCGACGCCGGCATGCAGCCTATAAAATTCTAACGCATGGTCCGGAACCCACGTATAGTGTTTCCGGAAAACCTCCAAGTCACGGATCATGGCCTTGGCGGTATCGTCTCCTTCGGAGACGGCGACCCCCATCAACCAAGACTCTTTGAACGCGGCGTTGGCGAAGCTGTCGACGGCGAACTTTACGCCATAAAGCGGTTCCGAGTTCTTGGCAAATTTGCGATCCAGACCGAGACCTTCGCACACGTCCAACCAATATTCAGGATGAGGCTTGCCAGGCTTGCCGATAAGATCTTCGCCTTCTTCTTCGATTGCCTTAGGCAGCCAGGATCGGCGCACTTCCGGGAAGGGGCAATTGTATAGAATTGAGTATTCCTTGATGGGCACCTGCTTGGTGAAGTAGTAACGTTCCTTGGCCCAACCCTGGAGCTGCTCCTTGGTACACCGGCCATCGCGAAACAGTGCGTCCCACGGGTGCGGCGGGCGTTGGTGGTCGCGTTTATTAACTTCGAAAAAGGTATCGATGAATTCGTCGGGGCTTAGTCGGTCAGTTAGATTGAACATCTCGCTGCTCCCTCTGGCTACGTATCTCGATCTTTTCTAAAACGGCCGTCAAGATGCACCTAGGCTTGTTCGCGGTAATGGCCGATCGCATCCATAAGAGGCTTGTCGGACATGACGAAAAAAATTGCCGGATCTTTGGCGGTGTTCTCATGATGATGATGGTACCAGAGGGGCACAACGAACGAGTCGCCTTGTTCCCATTCGTAGTGTTTATCGCCGATGGTGCTCACGCCGCTGCCACGATGAACATAATAGATCGTTGAACTCGTGTGACGATGGCTCTTGGTCTTTTCGCCTGAGCGTAGCATGTGGATCTGGCAAGACATGGTCGGTAAAGTGGGTCCGCCGGTGAGCGGATTGCCATAGTCCAACACGATGCCATCGTAGGGGTCGCCAGGTTGCTCGCCGACTTTGTTCAAGGCCTTTTCAGTGTCGGCCCACTTGTAGGCGAATGCCGGAGGCTGAATACCGTGCGCGCGCATCCATGACGGTCGCAATGCTCCGAGCGTTGATGCCGAATAACCTTCGGGCTTGTTTACGGTTTGCTTCTTGCGCGGATCGGGTTCGTGAAAGTCAGTTTCGAGCAGTCGGACAAGCGGGGAATCCAGGCCATCTAGCCAGAGCATCGTTTGACCTGCATTGTTTTCGTGATCATGCCAGGTCCAACTCGGCGTCGTGGCAAAGTCTCCTTCGCCTATTTCGAAAGACTCCCCTTCGACGATCAGCCGGGCGCCGCTCCCTTTAACGACAAAACGGACCGCACCGGCGATGTGACGGTGGCTAAGAGCTTCCTCGCCGGACTTCAGCATCTGCAGGTTCAATACTAAAGTCCGGGTCGTGCCGTTCTTTAGCGATGGATTCCAGAGTTGAATCACCCGCCGAAACGACAGATCGAGCCCGACAACCTCGCCGGCTTTCTCGATGGCGGCAAAGAGATCTTTGCCCCTCCAATGACAAGGTTCATATGACGGCACCGGTTCTCGATAGACATCGCCTTGAACATTTTGCCAATAGCCTTTGAAGTTTTTACTCTGAAGTTCATCCTCGAACGCTTTGAGTAGCTCGGACATGGCTCTTTACCTCCGTGGTGATTCATTGTGGTTCTAGCCCACTTTGAGTAACGCTTGCAAGGCGTGAACTCGATAGCCCAGAGAAACAGAACGGGAAGCTAACGGCGCCATCGGATGAAAAATCTGATGCGCTATGAACGAGTAAAGATGGAGGGCGCGCAAGTCGGTGCGTTACCGTCGCCAGTTGCCGATAGGGCAGGGGTCAAACCGGCCCTTTAACTGAGCGGGTGCCAAAATCCATCGCCGGATCCAAGAGTTCTCAGACGGAAATTGTCGACGTCGGCAACAATCACTCGACAACTTTAACGGTAATCATGTTAGTCGTACCCGCCTGATGCAGCGGAAGGCCGGCGGTGATGGCGACAAGATCGCCGCGTTTGACGAAGCCCAGTTTGACTGATTTTTGCTGCGCGACTTTCAACATCACATCGGTGCTCTGGAACCCATGCACCTGCACTGGATAGACGCCCCAAACCAGACAAAGCATTTTTACGGCTTG